>NZ_JAMBJZ010000119.1:0-5016 GCF_025291155.1 Apibacter sp. | reverse complement strand
CATCCCATCATAATCCCCCCTCTTACTCCTATTTACTTAACATACATTAAAATCTTAAACCTATTGGGGATAACCTTGTTTTTATTTATATATTTGTTATTATAATACCAAATAAATGAATAAGGCACATCAATACCAATTAGAAAATAAACAAAGATATTTAGACGAATTATTTGAAATATTAAGAATCCCTTCTATCAGTGCAGATTCTTCTTATTCGAAAGAAATAATAAACTGTGCAGAAACCATTTCTAAAAATTTAAGAGAATCAGGATTAGATCATGTTGAAATTTGCCAAACTAAAGGAAATCCTGTAGTTTATGCAGATAAAATTATTAATTCAAAACTTCCAACAGTTTTAGTTTACGGACATTATGATGTACAACCAGCTGATCCCTTAAATTTGTGGGAATCTGATCCCTTTGATCCAATTATAAAAAAAACTGACATACATCCTGAAGGAGCAATTTATGCTAGAGGTTCAGCAGATGATAAAGGACAGTTTTTTATGCATGTAAAAGCAATAGAATCTCTTATTAAAACAGATACATTACCATGTAATGTTAAAATTATTGTTGAGGGTGAAGAAGAAGTTGGATCGGTTAACTTAGGAAGTTTTTTAAAAGAAAATACTAGTAAACTGTCTTGCGATATAATTCTCATTTCAGATACTCATATTTTCTCGAATCAAATTCCAACTGTAACTACAGGATTAAGAGGTTTGAGCTATGTAGAAGTAGAGTTAGAAGGGCCTAACAGAGATTTGCATTCCGGATTATATGGAGGAGCTGTTCCCAATCCAATTAATGTGCTTTCATCTATGATTGCGTCTTTAATTGATAAGGATGGGAAAATTACAGTTAAAGGATTTTATGATAAAGTTATTGAATTAACTCCGGAGGATAGGGCAGAATTAAATAAACTTCCATTTAATGAAGAAGAATTCAAGAAATCAATCGGTTTAAATGATACTGAAGGTGAAAAAGGATATAATTCGCTTGAGAGAACATCTATACGTCCAACACTTGATGTAAATGGTATATGGGGAGGCTATACAGGAGAAGGAGCTAAAACTGTTATACCTTCAAAGGCTTATGCAAAAATATCAATGAGACTGGTTCCGGATCAAAATCCGGAAGAAATAACCCAACTGTTTACTGAACATTTTACATCTATAGCCCCTAAAAGTGTGAAAGTAACTGTTACTCCTCATCATGGAGGAAATGCTTATGTTTTACCTTCCACTGATCCAGGTTATAAAGCTGCAAAATTGGCGATGGAAAAAACTTTTGATAAAGAAGTTTTACCTTATAGAACAGGAGGAAGTATTCCTATTGTTTCTTTATTTGAAGAAGTGTTAGGAGCTAAATCGGTTTTAATGGGATTTGGATTAGATAGTGACGCCATTCATTCTCCAAATGAACATTATGGGGTATTCAATTTTTATAAAGGAATTGAAACCATTCCTTATTTCTTTAAATACTATACTGAAAATCTTAAAAAGAAAAATTAATAGATAAATTTCAATTTAAATTATATTTTCCAATCTGCAAATTTAATAACATAGATATATGATAGAATTATTTTTGGTTTTAATAGGTGGTATAATTTTTTTGTTACTAGGAATTTATATAGGTAAAAAAATAAATTATATATCTGATCAATCCGAAAAAATTCTTTTAAATGAAAAAATAAAGGAAATAAATAATAAATTAATTATTTCTGAGAAAGCGTTGGAAAATGAATTATTTGTAAAGGAAAATATTTTAAAAGAGCGAGAGCAATTGCTTTTAGAATTAACACGAAAAGATGCAGATTTTGAAAATTTAGTACATAAAAATCAGGAACAAAAACAGGAGATAATAGAGATTCAAAATAATCTTAGGAAAGAATTTGAAATTATAGCCAGTCAAATTTTAGAGCAGAAAACAGAAAAGTTTACAGAACAAAATAAACATAATATAAAAAATATACTGGATCCTCTACAAGAAAAGATTGCAATATTTGAGAAAAGAGTTGAAGATAGTCAAAAAGAGAATATAGGTATATATGTCTCGTTGAAGGAACAGTTACAGTATTTACAAAACCAGAATATAAGAATATCACAAGAAGCAGAAAATCTAACTAAAGCCCTTAAAGGAGATACTAAAATTCAAGGGAATTGGGGAGAATTAGTATTGGAAAGGGTTCTTGAAAAGTCAGGATTGGAAAAAGATAGAGAATATTTTATACAGGAAAGTTTATATTCTGAAGAAGGTAAGCGATATATTCCTGATGTAGTTATACATCTTCCGGACAACAAAAAGATGATTATAGATTCCAAAGTTTCCCTTATCGCATATGAAAGATATATAAATGATGATAACGAAGAGGATAAAAATAATTATTTAAAAGATCATATTAATTCTATAAAAAAACATATTCAACAATTATCATCTAAAAATTATCATAACTTATATGCCGATAATACCTTAGATTTCATACTACTGTTTATTCCAATTGAAACTGCTTTTTCTGTAGCCTTAAATCAAGATTCATCTTTATATAATAAAGCATTTGAAGAAAATATAGTAATCGTTACACCTTCCACACTTTTAGCTACTTTAAAAACCATAGATAGTATGTGGAATAACCAAAAGCAACAAAAGAATGCTTATGAAATAGCTAAAACAGCCGGAAACCTGTACGATAAATTCGAAGGTTTCTTACAAGATTTACTGCGTATTGGAAAAAAAATGGACGAGGCTAAAAATGAATACGGGCAGGCTATGAATAAATTAGTTGAAGGTAGAGGCAACATCGTTTCTCATATAGAGAAATTAAAAAAAATGGGAGCAAAAGCAAACAAAACTTTGCCCGAAGAAATCGTTAATAAAGCTCAAATTATAGAGGGTGATTAATAAGTATTAAAAAAAAACAGTAAAAAATATTTCCTTTAAAATTATAATTAAATTAATAAGGCAATTAAAATATTAAAATAAATGAATAGTAAAAGATTATTTTTGATATTACTAAATCTATTATCATGTACAATCATATTTGCCGGCACCCATAAACCTGAAGAAGAAAAAACTACCAAAGAGTTTAGGGCAGTATGGGTCGCTACATTTTTAAATATTGATTGGCCTTCTAAACCCGGATTACCTTCTGAACAGCAAAAAGAAGAATTTATAACCTTGCTCGATAATGTAAAAAAATGGAACATGAATGCTATAATTGTTCAGGTAAAACCGGCCTCTGATGCCTTATATCGTTCAAAATTAAGTCCGTGGTCGGGTTATTTATCTGGAACCCAAGGAGTAGATCCAGGATATGATCCGCTCGGATTCATGGTAGATGAAGCACATAAAAGAAATATTGAAATACATGCCTGGTTCAATCCATTTCGACTTTCTTCTGTAAATGCAAATTGGAGTTCATTGGCAACCGATAATATTGCTTTTAAACATCCTAACTGGGTAGTTAGATATGCAAATCAATTATATTTAAATCCAGGACTTCCCGAAGTACGGGATTATGTTATAGAGTCTATTATGGAAGTTGTTGAAAATTATCAAGTAGATGGAATTCATTTAGACGACTACTTTTATCCCTATAAGGTTGGCAAGTTAGATTATCCGGATTTTGCCGCCTATTCCAAATACGGAGTTACATTTGCTAGTAAAGCAGATTGGAGAAGAAATAACATTAATACTTTTGTAGAGAAATTATATAAAAATATAAAATCCAAAAATAGTAATATTGAATTTGGGATTAGTCCTTTTGGAGTTTGGAGAAATCAAAGCAACGATCCAAAAGGCTCTAAAACCAAGGCATTACAAAATTATGACGATTTATATGCAGATGTTCTGTTATGGATGAGAAAAGGTTGGTTAAATTATGTAGCACCTCAATTGTATTGGCATAGAGGACATAATCTTGCCGATTATTCTACTTTAGCAGAATGGTGGAGCCTTATGGCAAAAGAAACCAACACCAAACTTTATATAGGAATGGCCGCGTATAGAGTAAATCAATGGAAAAATCCCAATGAGCTTATAGAGCAAGTTTATTATAATAGAGAATTTCCGGAAATAAAAGGAAGTATATTTTTCAGTTACAAATCCTTAGCAAACGATCCCAAACAAGTGCTAACCAATTTAGTTACCGGCCCTTTTGCAGAATAAGTTTCTGTATATATCTGGGACAATATAAATATATATTCTAACGAGCGGCTATCGTTAAAATACTATCTAAAATATCAAATAATTATGACAAATATATATTCAAAAGCTTGGTGTTGGCAACATAAAGGTGAACCAGGCGAACTAATTCTTAAAGATTTTAAATTAAGAGATTTAGAAGAGGATGAAATATTAGTCCAAAATTCTGTAATCGGTCTAAATCCTGTGGATTGGAAACTTATATCTTCAGGAAATCCCAGTTGGAATAAAAATCAAATTCCAGGAGTAGATGGAGCCGGTATCGTTGTGAAAACCGGTAGCAAAATGAAGCAGATGCAAATCGGAGCGAGAGTATGTTATCATTCAGACCTTACTCAACAAGGAAGTTTTGCTACCCACACTATTATCAAAGGGAATAGATGCATGCAAATTCCTGAAACGCTAAGTAATTTTGCTGCTGCAGCATTTCCTTGTCCAACTTTGACAGCCTGGCAGTCATTTTGTAAAATTCCCGATTTGGTTAATAAAAACGTATTAATTAGTGGAGCCGGTGGTTCTGTTGGATATCTACTTACGCAATTAGCATTAAACGCAGGAGCTAAAGTTTATGTTACCTCAGATGTACATCATCATCACGAATATTATAAAATGGGAGTTGTCAAAGCTGTAGACTATAAAAATAATAATTGGAATCATGAAATTAAAGAGATTTTACATGGAAATCTTTTTGATGTCATATTCGATACCGTTAGTGGGGCACATGCGGCTTCATTGCTTCCTCTAATTGCTTATTATGGACATATGGTTGCTATTCAGGATCGGGTAGCAGAGAATACTTTACCTCCTTTTACCA
>NZ_JAMBJZ010000118.1:0-5046 GCF_025291155.1 Apibacter sp. | reverse complement strand
TAATTATGAAATTTTTAAATAAATGTAAAAGGAGGAGCCCTTAAAGGATTTTCTAACTGATTTTCAGTTGAAGTATTTGAAAAGGTATAATAATGTTTTACATGTTTTTTTTCCGGATTTTTTAAACAAAAGTTAACGTTTAAAAAAAAATCGGGATTTATAAAAATGAGTTTTTGAAAAATTTCATAGTCTGTAGTGGATAATTTGAATTCATCCAAATTATTTTCCCCTAGATCGATGTGTTTAATAAGATCCTCAAGCTGATTAAATATATTTGAAGATTGATTTTCTTCTGAATCAACAAAAATACAGTTATGAAGCGTAAATTCAAACTCAACCTTATGCTGATGCGGCACAAAGGCATGCACTACAATTAATAATGTAGCAAATATTATTGATATTTCCCTTATTAATTTCAATTATAACAAATATAAATATTTAATTTGTTAAAAGCTATATTTTATATCTTATTTTATTATAAGATAATTTTATATAGCGTTTTTATCTCCACTTATCGTTTTAAAAACAGTTCCTGCAATAATTATCATATCTAATAAAAAAGACCATTTCCTGACATAATACACATCTGCTATGATTCGTTTCTGCATATCTTCTCTAGAATTAATTTCTCCTCTAAAACCTTTTACTTGAGCCAAACCGGTAATTCCCGGCTTAACATAATGCCTTAGGCTATATTTTAATAATAAATCATTGTAATAGTTATCTTGAACGACCATGTGCGGTCGTGGCCCAACAACCGACATATTACCTTTTAAAACGTTAAAAAATTGAGGCATTTCATCTAAACTGGATTTACGTAATATACTTCCTAATTTTGTAATTCTCGAATCTCCTTTAACAGTTGCTTTAACATCATTATCAGAACTATCAATCATGGTTCTGAATTTATAACAGTTAAATATTTGTCCCCCAAATCCAACTCTTTTTTGAAGATATAGAACTGGTTTTCCTGAATCTAATAAAATAGCTAATCCAATGAGCGGAAACAGCCAACTTAAAATAAAAATGATTATAAAACTGGAAAAAATTATATCGAAACTTCTTTTTAAAATTTGATTCCAAATATCATCAAGTGGAAATTTTTTAAATAAAAGTATTGGAAAAGTATCATAATACTCCAATTTTAAACCATAAAAAGAACCATATGCTGCGCTAGGAATAAATCTTATTTCAATATGCAACTTTTGGGCTAATACTACAAGGCTATCATGAATTTCAAGAGATAATTTTCCATTTAGAGAAAAAAATACTATTTGAACTCCTTCTTCTAATATAAAATATTTTAGTCTTATCAAATCGAATTTGTAGACTTTTTTTTGTTCATTGTCTTGAATATTTGAGAAAAAACATCCACAATTCATAAAACCATAATCCTTTCTTTTAGATAATAATTTAATAAAAGAACGTGTATTTTTATTTTCATCTACAAAAATTACTTTTCTATAATTACCTCCTAGCCTTCTATATATTTTTAATAATAAAAAAAGTAAAGCTCGAGCACCACATGTAAATGTAAATAGTAATAATAAAAAACATATTGTAATTCTATTTGAATATAAATCATCTTTTTTTAAACCCGACACAGCAAAAATTATGATACTAAATAAAATAATTTGGTGTAATGTAATTTTAATAATTGCTATAAAACTCGTAACTCTATCTACAGCATATAAACCAGTTTTTAATGAAATAAAATACCAGCTCATTAAAAATAATATTAATGCTTTATAATGAGCTAATAATAGATTATTTAATGAAATCCCATAAATACCTAAATCATTATATTGAATAGCTAAAAAACAAAAGAATAAAATAATTATAAAAATCAAATCTAATAAGAGATGAAGAAGAAAACTATTCTTTAAATACCTAACATACCTCATATACAATTACACTTTACTTCAAATAAAAATTTATTATGATGAATTTATATAAATATTTAATTTTATAAAATTAGTTATTTTTATACATATAAATATTTTTTATTTTTCTGTTTCAAATTATATAATTATTATATGCTAATTATTTAAATAATATTAAAATTAAATTTTATTTTTTTATAGATTAGAATTAATAATAATAGTTATAAATAAATAAATAATAACATTAAAAAGATGTAAATATAAAAGAGCATTTCGGAATAAGATTATTTATATTTAATTATTTCATATATTTATATAGTTAGATCATTTTTTTTTTATATTAAACATTAAAAAATTTATAAACTCTTAAATAATGCAAAAGATCAAAGTTTTACATGTAGTCGAATCTCTTGGAGGAGGTGTATTTACTTATATAAAAGACTTAACATTTTTTTTTAGAAAGCATAATACTTTATTTGATACGACAGTTGCATATTGTAATAAACGCCCCGAAGTTTCTAATTTAAATTTAAAAAAAGAATTATCTAATGGAGTTTCATTAATTGAAGTGGATATAAATAAAGAAATTTCGTTAAGGGATTTTAAAAGTCTTTATGACATAATAAAAATATACTATTCTTTACAACCTGATATCATACATCTACATTCATCTAAAGCAGGTGTTTTAGGAAAATTTGCCTCTCTATTTTATAGGAAAGCAAAAGTTTTTTATACTCCACATGGATACTCTTTTTTAAGAAAAGATATTATGTCTACCAAAAATAATCTTTTTTATTATATAGAAAAATATACAACCAAGTTCCTGGGAGGTACTACAATTGCTTGTGGAGATAGTGAATATGATTTAGCAAAAGAATTAGGAAAAGCCTTATTGGTGAGAAATGGGATAAATGTCCCCTATATATTAAATAAACACAAGTCAGAAAAATTATGTAATAACCGTATAGTCATAGGTACAATTGGAAGAATAGCCCATGTCAAAAATCCTGATCTATTTAATAAAATTGCATTAAATAATCCTGATCTTGATTTCTTATGGATCGGTGATGGTGACTCGAAAGAAATACTAAATGCACCAAATATTCATGTAACCGGCTGGCTAAATAGAGAAAAAATATTTGAACATTTAAATAAATTGGACATTTATATTCAAACTTCATTACGAGAGGGATTACCAATTGCTCCTTTAGAAGCAATGATATTTCAAAAACCTGTCCTAGCAACAAATACATTTGGAAATAAGGATGTTGTTACTCACGAGAAAACCGGATTCCTATTTACTAATGAAAATGATGCCCAAAAATATATAAATATTTTAAAAGATCTAAAAATCTGCAAAAAGATGGGAAAAGCAGGAATGGAAAGATGTATGGAATATTTTGATTTAAATAAAAATTTCATCTCTTTATTAAATATTTATCTTGATTGCTTACATAAAGATATCCGAAAAGACTAATAAATATACAACTATATACCGTCCCATCGAAACGTATTAAGAAATCATCGGTCATATTAGACACTATAAAGGATAAAGAATAATAAATTATCAAAGAATTATGTATTTTACATCCTATGTAAAATGGTATGATCATATACAAAATCAGCAATATTAATCCAATTATTCCAAATTTCACCAAATAATCTAAATATTGATTATGAACAGGAAATTTGTATTTAAACAAAAACATTTGATCGGTTTCATAGTAATATTCAAATAATTTTCTTTTTCCATCCGATGCTCCCACTCCAACGCATAAATTCCTTTTTGATAGATTAATAGCCGACCTCCAAATACTTAATCTTGTTACTAAAGAATTATAAATTTCACCTTCTGGATTTTCAAAATCATCAAGTCTCCCAATCTTATCTAAATTTCTAAAAGAAACAGTTGTGTATTTTTGTATTATATATGGAAAAAAATTTATAAATAATACCACAAAAATTGATATTAATGTTGTAATAAAAAATATTCTTTTAGCTGTAAAACTGAATTTATACTTATAAATAGTAATAAATAATGAACCCAATATTGAACAAAAAACTGCCATTCTTGTATTTATTAAGAAGACAAAATTTATTAAAATTATATATACAAGACAATCAAAAAATTTTTGATTTTTTTTCTTTTTTACATTATTAAAAAAAACATATAGCGAGCAAATTGAACAAAATGAAACAATTAAATTGAGTGCAGGTGCATGATTATGATATATACTTCTTGAAAAACTATATCCCATATCCCATACATCTATCCCATTTAAATAATTTTCAATATTTTTATTAAAAAAGATTATATAGTTAATTAAAAAACAAATCAGAGTTATACACATTATTTTTGTCCAATAATTGATTATTTTAAAAACGTCAATCTTAAATGGAGAAGAAAGTATAAAAAAAGGTACAAATAAATATATAATTTTTTTTTCTAATGACTTAAATCCATAATATACATAATCATTATTCCAAAACATTAATACTTCTATTAGAAATGGAATCGAAATTAAGAGAGTCAACCAATGAAATTTAATTTTAAATTTCAATTTGATAAAAATATAAATTTGAAAAACGATATATAATATTATCAGAAATGTACAAATCGGTCTAAATATAATCGTACTTAAAATTAATATTAACAAAATAAAATTTATCTTTTCAAGTTTTTGATTTATTAGCATCATAAAATAAAATAAAATAAATTAGAGGGAATATGCCTGCCTTATGTCTTATAGATGAACCCAAGTCAGGTTCAAATAATCCCTGAACGATAAAAAAAGTAAATGTGATATAAAACGCCCAATTAATATTGTTTTTTTTGTTATATTTTAAACTATTTTTAAATCGTATTGATAAATATATAAATAACATTAATTGCCATAGTGAAAAGATTACTATTTGAGGTGAACGGGAAAAAATTGAATTAATGGGAAAATTAACTACCATAAAACCATAGAAGATAGATACAGATTCCCCATACCAAGTATTTGTGGGGAGTGGCGGAATTATAGCAGATCTTGATTCATTTTTTATCTCAGGATGTTCTAAACGTATTTTATTCAATTCCGTTCTGTTTTTATCCGACATATATCCTCCTTTGATAACCCCATGAGCTATACTTAAAAAAATAATAAATACTAATCCGTAC
>NZ_JAMBJZ010000117.1:0-5061 GCF_025291155.1 Apibacter sp. | reverse complement strand
ATATTGAAGAAGTGATCAAAATTTTTGAAGATTTAGAATTCCGTAATATGATTTCAAATTTTCAAAAGACATATAACATTATATCGGAAAATGAAAAAGAAACTCAAACGATAGCTTTCAGTAAAACAAAAGCAAATGGACAAAGATCTTTATTTGATCTATCTGATCAACAACCTGAAATAAATGAAAGTTCTCATTGGAAAACGATCGAGAATACTGATCATTTGTACCAACTAATGGAAACCAATATGTCAATAAAATTATTGGTTGATAAGCTTTTAAAACAGAAAATTGTTTCTTTTGATACAGAGACTACTTCCACTAATTCAATGGTAGCCGAATTAGTCGGAATTTCTTTCTCTTATGAAAAAGCTAAGGGATATTATATTCCTTTCAATCCGAAGGAAAAAGAAAAATCTCAGAAATTTATAGAATTATTGCGTCCATTTTTCGAGAATGAAAACATATTAAAAGTTGGACAAAATTTAAAATATGACTGTAAGGTATTAAGAAAATATGATATAGAAGTTAAGGGAACACTCTTTGATACTATGATTGCTCACTATCTTATAAATCCCGATGCAAGACATAGTATGGATATTTTGGCTGAAACAGAGCTTAATTACAAACCAGTATCTATAGAATCTTTGATTGGAAAAAAAGGAAAAAATCAAAAATTATTTTCATCAGTTCCTATTGAAGAACAAAAAGAATATGCCGTTGAAGATTCCGATATAACTTTACAGCTTAAAGATAAATTCAAACCGCAACTTACCCAAGATAATCTTGAAAAACTATTTGATAAAATAGAAATGCCTTTGATGAAAGTTTTGGTTGATATGGAATGGGAGGGTATTAATTTAGATATCATCGCATTAAATAATATGTCTAAGGAATTAGTTGAAGAACTGATCCATCTTGAAACAGAAATTTATTCCTTAGCCGGAGAAAAATTTAATATCAGTTCTCCCAAACAATTGGGCGACATTATTTTTGATAAATTAAAACTTGGAAATAAACCAAAGAAAACAAAAACAGGACAATATGCAACAGGTGAGGATGTTCTCTTAAAGTTGGCTCATAAACATAAAATAATTGATTTGTTGCTTGAATACAGACAACTGCAAAAATTAAAATCAACTTATGTTGATGCTCTCCCCAATGAAGTAAATCCTCAGACAGGAAGGGTACATACTACATTTGCGCAAACAGTAGCCGCCACCGGTAGATTGGCTTCAAATAATCCAAATCTTCAAAATATTCCTATTAGAACGGAAAGAGGACAAGAAGTTCGAAAAGCCTTTATTGCTAAAGACAAAAATCATAAAATTATTTCGGCCGATTATTCTCAAATTGAATTGCGTATCATTGCAGCAATGAGTAAAGATCCAGCTATGATAGCTTCTTTCAATCACGGAGAAGATTTCCATAAAGCTACTGCTTCTAAAGTCTTCCATATACCTATGGGCCAAGTAACTAGAGAACAACGTTCTCAAGCAAAAACTGTTAATTTTGGAATTATATATGGAGTTTCTGCATTTGGATTAAGTGAACAAACCGGATTATCAAGATCAGAATCTAAAAGCTTAATAGATGCTTATTATGAGGCATATCCTGTGTTAAAAGAATATATTGCTGAACAAGTACAAACAGCACGTAAAAATGGATATGTTGAAACATTATTAGGGAGAAGAAGGTATCTTCCCGACATCCATTCAGGCAATAGTGTTGTACGCTCTCATGCGGAAAGAAATGCGGTTAATGCCCCCATACAAGGTACTGCTGCAGATATAATTAAAATTGCTATGATACAGATTCATGAATTGCTAAACGAAAGAAAATATCGGACCAAGCTTCTGTTACAAGTTCATGACGAGTTGGTTTTTGATGCTCCAGATGAAGAGATTAAAGAGGTATCAGCACTTATCAAAAAAACTATGGAAAGCTCTGTTAAAATAGAAGTACCTCTAATTGTAGATATAGGTGTGGGACCTAATTGGCTTGATGCCCATTAAAAAATTCTTTGGAAAAAATTTATCACACGTCTAAATGATAAAAATATTTAAATAACAGCGGGTATTATTTTTATTTAGCTTTTGTTTCATCATTTATTTATATAGTATTCAAGATTGCACTTAGTAAAATATATGTTTTTAAATAATTCAATACAATATAATATTTTATCCGTATATAAAGAATTACAACATTTTACTACAACAATACACAAAGGAGTAAGTGAAGGAAATTATGCCTCGTTCAATTTAGGCTTAACTTCAGGAGATAAATTAGAAAACGTTCTTGAAAATAGAAGAAGATTATGTACAGATTTAGATATTCCTATAAATAAATTATTTATTCCCATACAAAATCATGATGATAAAGTCCTGACAATAGACCATGATCTTTTAGCTTTATCGGAAGTTGATCAACAAGAAATGCTACAAAACACAGATGCATTAATTACAAATCAAAAAAATATATGTATTGGAATTACCACAGCAGATTGTGTACCTATCTTACTTTATGATCCCATAAATAAAGTTTTTGCAGCCATCCATGCCGGTTGGAGGGGAACTGTACGTAAAATTGTTTCGAAAACCATATCGATTATGAAACAAAAATTTAATTGTAATTCTGAAAATATATTATCAGGAATTGGACCGTGCATTTGTCAAGATTGTTTTGAAGTAGATGAAAATGTTGCCGAAACCTTTATTAAAGCCGGATTTGAACTAGAAAATATAAGTTTGAAAAACCATCAATCTAAAAAATATTATATAGATTTAAGGAAAGCTAATGAATATCTCCTAAAAAAAAGCGGATGTCTGAGTCATAATATTGAAATTATAAATCTATGTACAGTATCAAATCCTAATATATTATTTTCTGCTAGAAGACAAACTATTTATTCAGGTAGAATGTTGACTGGAGGTATTTTAAGATAATTTTTATTGAATTTATTAAATTAATATATATTTTTGTTAATAAATTTATAATATGAGTAAAATATATCCAGATAAAGAAAAAAAAGAAAATAATTCTGAAATTAATAATGAAAAAGTTAATGGTAAATATCAAGATTTAAAAAGAAATAAAAGGAGCTCCTTTAAATTTTTTGTTTATGCAATTTTGATAATAATCGTTTTGGAATTAGGCTTGTATTACAACATTATTCAAAACATATTTTATAGCTTTCTTTCAGTAATTATTATCTTATTAATATTGGCTTTGGGATTAGGCTGGGAATATATTGTTTTAACTTATATACCTTTAGGTAAGTTTAACTATACTTTAATTAAAGAAAATACCAATGTTGACTCCTGGAAAAAGATAGAAGAAGAATTTGATCTTTGGATTGCAAGTTCTGAACAAAAGATTAAACAATTAAAACGATTTTCAATACTAAATTATATGACTGCCATTGGGCTCTTTATATTTTCTTGTATTATTTTAGTAATAAATTGGATTTATGGAGAGAATTTTTTACATACTGCGTATCAGCAAATTAATCCATCCTATGTATTAGCTTTAGTATTACTTTTTTTCTCATTACTATTCTTATTTTTACATTATATAAACCAAAAAGATATAACTAAAAAACAAAATAATTTGGACGAAACTATAAAGTGGATTATTAGCGTTAAGTCAATTCATCTTTTAGGAAAAGAACATATGGTAGATGTTTTATTGCAAAGAAAAACGAATAAATAGTCAAGCAGAAAGATATCCCCAGATAAATATTATTTATTATCTTGCGGTATGTATTTATTTAAAATATTAAAAAATAAAGTAAATCCTATCATAAAACTGATAGGATTTTTATTAATTCTTTTATTTCTTTTAAGTAATTATATTTCAGCTATTCAAGCATATAGTTTTACCCACTGCAAAGAAACTAATACTAAAACCAATTTTAAAATTGGCTTTTCCACATTATTTACAGGAGTTTCTCTACCTAAACCTAGAGTTATAAAATTTCCAAATAGGGAATATAAAACTATAAAAATTGTAATAGATAAAAATAAATATTTAGAAGGATGGCTTTTAAAACCAGAATCCGAATATATTGGAACCGTATTAATTTTTCACGGATTTCGTTCCGAAAAATCGTCTATGCTAGATAGAGCATATGCTTTTTTAAATTTAGGATATCAAGTATTACTTGTCGATTTTATGGGAGCAGGAAATTCATACGGTAAACAGACTACTATAGGATATTATGAAGCTGTCAACGTTAAACAAGCTTATGATTATATTGCGAATAAATACAATGAAAAGCCAATTTTTTTATGTGGATTTTCAATGGGAGCTGCAGCAATAATCAAAGCTCAACATGATTACAATTTAAATGTCAAAGGTCTTATATTGGAAGCGCCTTACGGAAAAATGATTGACGCCGTAAAGACGCGAGTAGGTAAATTACATTATATAGGAATGCCATTTTCATATTTGATGACATTTTGGGGAGGAGCTTTAAATGGATTTAATGCATTTGCTATGAATCCGGAAGAATTTATAAAAAATATAACCACACCTACACTTTTATTATGTGGTGGAAAAGATCCCAGAATACCTATAGAAGAATCTAAACGTATATTCGAAAATTCTGCAAGTGATAAAAAAGAATTTAAAATTTTCGATAATTCCTTACATCATAGCTATTTAGAAAAATATCCAGATGAATGGATAATTATAGTTAAAAATTTTTTAGAAAATTCTCTTCATAATTAATATTTATCTTAGAAAATTTTATTTATTCTTTCAAAATCAATTGAAAATAATTTATTTTAAATTTGTAAAAAACAAAATAGAGGTTCTGCACACTTAACTTATGAGATACCAGCTGCTCTATATAGTTATATTATTTCCATTTTTGCTTAATGCACAAGCAGGAAAAAATTTATTTAAAATATATAATAACAATCAGGTATGGTTTTCAACATCTAATTCGGAAGATAAAATAAATTATATTTTAGATTCATTGGTAAACTTAGGTTTCTATACCCTTAAAGTTGATTCCTTAAATAAAACTAACAAACAAACCTCAATATATTTAAATAG
>NZ_JAMBJZ010000116.1:0-5096 GCF_025291155.1 Apibacter sp. | reverse complement strand
ATTGCCGAAAAAGGATTACTCGTGTTGGATATTATCGTAAAAGGAACAGCCAGTCATGCTGCTCACAATAATCCGAATAATTCTATTTACAATGCTTTGCCAGTAATTGAATGGTTTAAAGACTATTCTTTTGAAAAAATATCAGAAGTTTTAGGTCCCATGAAAATGACTGTATCTCAAATTGATGCAGGAAAACAGCATAATCTTGTCCCGGAACAATGTAGGTTGGTGATTGACATACGCGTAAACGATTGTTATACAAATGAAGAAATATTTTCAATCATTGATAAAAACTTATCGTCTGAAAAAGTTTTAATTACACCCAGGTCTTTGAAACAAAAATCTTCCTCTATACCTAAAACTCATCCCTTAGTTTTAGCCGGCATTGAATTAGGGAGAGAAACCTACGGTTCCCCCACTCTTTCAGATCAGGTGGTGTTAACATGTCCTTCTTTGAAAATGGGGCCAGGAAATTCTCTACGATCTCATACTGCCGATGAATATATTTTCCGTGAGGAAATAGAAGAGGCCATACCTCTTTATATCGAACTATTAAATAAAACTCTCTTATAGTACTATAATTATATTAAAATTTTTAAAATGAAACTTTGGGAAAAAGGTATATCAACCGATAAGCGAATTGAGTTATTTACAGTAGGAAATGACAGAGAACTTGATGTCGTTTTAGCAAAATACGATGTGTTAGGCTCTTTAGCGCAAGCAAAAATGTTAGGTAAAGTAGGACTAATATCGGAGAAAGAAAAGCAAGATCTTGTAAATGCTTTACATGAAATTCTCAAGGATATTGACAATAAAACTTTCCAGATTGAAGATAAATTTGAAGATGTACATTCGAAAATTGAATTCTTATTGACCGAAAAGGTTGGCGAGGCTGGAAAAAAGATTCACACTGCTCGCTCTCGAAATGATCAAATCTTGGTTGATATGCATTTATTTTTAAAAGATGAATTACAAATTATTAAAAATCAAACCCGCGCACTTTTTGATCTTCTGATGGATCTAGCTGAAAAAAATAAAAATGTTTTACTACCGGGATATACTCATTTTCAAATCGCTATGCCTTCTTCTTTTGGCATGTGGTTTTCAGCTTATGCAGAAAGTTTAATTGACGATATAATTTTAATAAACGCTGCTTTACGAATAATAGATCAAAACCCACTAGGATCAGCAGCGGGATATGGAAGCTCTTTTCCTATTGACCGAACATTTACTACAAAAGAATTAGGTTTTAATACCTTAAAGTTCAACTCCGTTGCTGCACAAATGAGTCGAGGAAAATCGGAAAAAACAACTGCCTATGCCCTTAGCAGTTTAGCCGGAACTTTATCCAAGTTAGCGATGGATGTAACCTTATACTCCAGCCAAAATTATAATTTTCTTTCTCTCCCTTCACGCCTAACTACAGGTTCCAGCATTATGCCTCATAAAAAAAATCCAGATGTGTTTGAATTAATACGAGGAAAATGCAATAAGATACAGTCCTTACCCTATGAGCTAACTTTGATAACAAATAACTTACCTAGCGGTTATCATAGAGATTTACAATTATTGAAAGAAGGAATCATACCGGGAATACAAAATATTAAGGCATGCTTAGATATGGCTCATTATTCTTTACAAGATATTCAAGTAAAGGATAATATCCTTGATGATCCTAAGTATGATTATTTATTTACTGTTGAGGGATTGAATGAATTAGTTTCTCAAGGTATTCCTTTTCGAGATGCTTATAAGTTAATAGCTCAACAAGTGGAAGAAGGAACTTTTCAATCTTGCAAAAAAACTTCGCATACCCATGAGGGAAGCATTAATAACCTCTGCCTTGAAGAAATTAAAATGAAAATGGAAAGCAATTGGAACACATATTAAAAGAAAAATTGTAGTACTACTAATGAAACAATAGATATAATTACCCATAGGATTCCACCTAACAAGAAAGGCTCTATTCCTACCTTTTTTATTGATTTTAAATTTAAGTTTGCTCCAATGAAAAATAATGTTAGAGTTAGCCCTTTTTTAGCTGCCCCTACTAACCAATGATTTATCTGGAAAAATATCGGAAAGTATTTTGGTATATAGGTATTAGCAATAATTGCTAAAAGAAACAAGAAAATGAAATATGGAATTTTTATCTTCTTACCCTTGTCCTCTTTACCTTCTTTGAAAGCAATAAGTGTTACAAAGGATAAAGGGATAATCCATAGGGCTCTTTCCAATTTAACCATGGTTGCAATTTCTAATGCTTTTGCTCCGTAATGTTGTGCTGCTCCTACCACGGAGCTGGTATCATGTATGGCCAATGCAGACCAATAACCGAATTGCTCTTGTGTAAGGTGAAATATCTGTCCTAATACAGGGAACACGAATAAAGCTATTGAATTTAAAATAAATATGGTCGCCATTGAAAGGGTCGTCTCCTCTTCATCTGCATGAATAAGTGGAGATATTGCTGCAATTGCGCTCCCTCCACAAATCGCCGTGCCGGAAGCTATTAAAAAGGCTATTTTTTTATTAATATGAAGCAGCCGACCTACCGTTATTCCAATTAGTAATGTGATACAGATAGATGCTATAGTAAAAATCAACCCTTCTTTACCCACTTTTATAGCTGTCACTAAATCCATTCCAAATCCTAAACCAATAATAGATAATTGTAAAAGATAACGGGTAATTTTTTTAGTGGATTTAGGATAGGGATTTCCTGCTATAAAGGAAAATAATATACCTAATAATAATGCTAAAGGGGTATCTATAGTAAAAATAAGACAGGATAAGCTTAAAAGTATAAATATTATTTTTTTTCCATTAGTGAAGAATGATAATAACTTATTCTTAGTTTTCGGTTGATTCATCAGACAAATATCAATAAATATATATAGATAGCCCTATGAAAAAAAGTTATTATTTATAACTAAAAGTTATAATGGGTCGTAGCAAATTTTATAAATAGATCTGAATTCCCTTGAGGGACTCCTTGATTGTAAACAAAATAAAACCATCGTTCAATATTGATCCCCTCAATATCAATGACTTGAAATTCTCCATTTTTTATTTCTTTATTTATAGCAGCTATAGAAACAAATCCGATACAATTCGCGTGGGTCAAATACGATTTAATTCCTTCAGTGCTTCCTAAATGCATAGCAATATTCAAGTCTTTTAACAATATGTTTTTAGATTGAAAAGCATCCCTTATAATATCAAGGCTTCCTGACCCCAATTCTCTTAATACTAAAGGAATAGTCATTAATTCTTCTAAAGATAAAGATTCTCTGGTAGAGATTTCTTGTGAAGTGTGAGCAATAGCTATAATTTCATCTTGTAAAAATGGGATATATTTTAGTTGTTTATTCGAAGGTTTCCCTTCAACCAATCCCAATTCGATTTTTTTCTCAATAAGATACTTTTCAATATCCCTCGTGTTAGCAGTTATAAGAGACATTTTGATTTTTGGATGCATGGAATGAAATTGCGACATAAGTGCCGGAAGTAAATACTGACCTAAAGTGGTACTTGCTCCTAATTGAAAAGTACCTGAAAAATTATTTTTTAACAAATCAAAATCGAATCTAATTTGCTTGTAAATGTCTATAATTTTTTCTGAGTGAAACAATAATAATTTACCTGCATCCGTAAGCTCTATTTTATTTCCCTTTCGAAGAAATAGCGTCATGTCATATTCAGTCTCCAATTCCTTTATATTTTTAGTAACTGCCGGTTGAGATATATAAAGTTCTTCGGCTGCCTTGGTAAAACTTAAGTTTTTTGCTACAGAATAAAATATTTTCAAACGGACATCTGACATAATAAGACTGTTTTTATAAGGTATTTTGCTCTATATCTATCAATGATTTTAGTTAAATAAATATAAATGTAAAATAATATAAGTTATTCATCTATTTTTCTCATTTTATTTACAATTAACTAGTTAATTTATAATGGAATAATTTTTGTTTTTATTTACTAGTTATAAAATTATATTATCAATTTAAAAATAGACCTAAAAAACCAAATTATGAAACAAATTAGAAAAATTTTATTAGCTTTTGTTATAATGGGTACCTTAAGTTTTTCATTGACATCATGCAAAAAAGAACCTAAAGATTCTGACTTAGTTACCAAAGCAAAAGCAGTGTTACCGGAAGGAGTGAATATAGATGTAAAAAAAGGAGTGGCAACACTTTCAGGTGAATATAATGATGATAATGCAAAACAATCTACTGAAAATGCCGTTAAAGCTATTCCGGGTATTAAATCTGTTGAAGACAATGCAACCATTAAAGAAACTGCTAGTAGTGTAGAAGTCTCTGCAGATTCCGTTTTAGAATCTAAAGTAAATGATGTTTTAAAAGGATATACAGGGGTTACTGCTGATGTAAATGACGGAATAGTTACTCTTAACGGAGAATTAAATAGAAGTGAATTACCAAGACTTATGCAAGCTATCAATGCCTTACAACCAAAAAAAATAGAACAGAAATTATTACTTAAATAAAATAAGATGGCTTTACAAGATAAATATGCAGAATTAATTTCCAAAGCAAATAGTTTAGGTATTACAAATCTTTCCGTAAAAGAGCAAAATAACGTTCTTTATATTGACGGAGAAGTTCCAAATGGAGAATCTAAAGATCAACTTTGGTCAGTATATAATAAAATTGATCCCGATTTTAGATCGGGAGATCTTATTTTGAACGTAAATGTATCGCCGAATGCTCCTTCTTCTAAATATAAGGTGACTACTCAAAGCACCAATTTAAATATAAGGAAAGGACCGGGTACCGATCAACCTATAATAGGTAAGGCAGCTCACCAATCTACGGTAACTTATTTAAGCAAGTATAATGATGATTGGTATCTGATACGATCTGAAGATGGAACCGAAGGATATTGTAATACAGAATATTTAAAAGCGATATAAAATTTAGCATACATTTTAAATAATTAATTAGGGTTTGAATTAATTTTCATTCCCTTTTTTGTTTATTTTTTTGTAGAAAATTATACTAATTACATACTAACAATCTATATACATAATAGATTGTTTTATAGCTATATAATAAAGTGAATTATTC
>NZ_JAMBJZ010000115.1:0-5096 GCF_025291155.1 Apibacter sp. | reverse complement strand
TGTTTGGTAAAAGAGGAATATATTTCAGAGGCATTTTTTTGGAAATATGTATTTTGGTAAACATGTTTATAGAAAATAATAAGTCTAATTCAAGATAATTTAATTAAAAAGTATAAAATGAAATAAATTAAATAGATAATTGATATACGCGATGAAAATAAATATATATCTTAAATTAGAAGAGAAAAATTTAATTAAAGAAAGGTGTTTTATTATAAAGAAATGTAATATAAGAAATAAATATCTCTTAAAATTTTCTTAATAGAAATATTAATGTAAATTTACTCTAATAATGATTATAATTATAACAATATTGTGTGAGATAAATTTTATGCCTTAATTTAATAATATGTACAGAAATAAAAATTTATATAGAACCCTATGGGGGTTCTTAAGTGCCTTATTGTTTATATTTACTGTAACCAGTTGTGAGTGTTATAGAAAAAAACAAGAAGAGTTAGAAAAACAACAATCGATGCAAGTAAATGAGGTAGGAAGAGTTATTGAAGGAACTTTCGATCCAGTGACAGGGAATTTCATTTATGCCACAGGAAATATATTTACAATAAAGCTTCCGAATGGTAAAGAAATAGTGGAAGTTGGTAACCATTCTACAGAAGCTAACTTATTTAATTTTTTAAACGATTCAAATACAAATGTTAATGAGGATAAGAGAAAAGGATGGATTACATTAGATCGTGTCTATTTCGATAGTGGAAAATCTACTGTAACAACCGAATCGGGAAAACAAATAAAAAATATCTCTGAAATTTTGAAAGCATTCCCGAATGCTAAAATAAAAATTGGAGGATACACCGATACCACAGGGACCGAAGAAACCAATAGAAAAGTATCTGAAGAAAGAGCAAAAACTGTTCAGGAAGAATTAATAAAATCGGGAATTCAAGCAGAAAGAATAACCTCAGAAGGATACGGATCGCAACATCCGGTTTGTGAAGCTAATGACGCACCTGAATGCAAAGCTAAAAATAGAAGAGTAGATATTCGTGTTTTTGAAAAATAAATTTCTAAATTTCTCTCACAATATTGTTATATACCTAGATTACTTCTCACAAATTTAATCTCATCATAAGAAAAATTATCACCTAATGATTCTTTTATAATTTTCAGCTCTTTAGTATTTAGCTCAATCAACTTTTTTTCAATCAAATCATACTTTTCCTTAGAAATAAAATCATAAACAGATACTTTATTTTTAGAGATAAGTTTAGCAATATGATTACTGATAGTAGAGTTCGTTAAGTTTCTCAATTTAGCTACCTCTGATAGATCATTTCCTTCCTGTAAAAGCTGTAAAGTTATATCTACCGTATCATCTTTTTTATGAGTAGAAGATACAGTCTGCGAATCAGAAGTAAAGACAAGCTCCCTATAAGTAAGCCGCTGATCAATAAGAGTAGTAGAAAGTATAAGTTTTATTTTTATTTTAACCTCGTTTTCAAATTCGGTAATAAACTTTATATATTGCGTTATCCGTGATTTAGATTTATATTCGAGATAATGGTCTTGTAATGGTTTCCATACCTTGCAAAAAAGTTCATCAGCAAAATACTCCACTGCATCCTTAGCTCTTTTTTCAATCGTTTGCCAAACTTCATTTTTAGTATCAGGAGTAGTAGCTTGAAAACGAGAAAGAATATTCCGTTGAAATTTTTGATTAACCAATAACAAAGAATGTAGACATTCATCAACCGATGAAATTATATCCAATACTTTTTGTCTATTAGGAATAGCCTTTTCTATAGTCATTTTTCGCCAATCCTGGATTTCAAAAGTCAAAGAATGAACAGATAAGGATTTAAAAAGAGTCTCAAGCCCGAAATTATATTTCTCTTCATTAAGTATATTTTCCAATTCATGAACATTCCACATTTGAGATTGAAATTCATTAATTTTTTGATCCTGGATAATGTTATGATTTCGAATCATTGATTTAAGAATAATTCCTTCCAATGTACGGCATCTACTTAAAGCAACATATACTTGCCCGGAAGCAAATGATTTCCCCGCATCAATAATAACTTTATCGAAAGTCAGACCTTGACTTTTATGGATTGTTACAGCCCAAGCTAGCCGAATCGGATATTGAGAAAACGAGCCTAATATTTCTTCAGTTATTTTTCCCGTTTCATCATTAACACTATACTTTATATTCTTCCAAACTTCATGTTCCAATAAAAAAGAATCTTTTTGATTTTCAAAGCGTACATAAATATCAAAATCTTCGATTTTTTCAATAATACCAATTTTACCATTAAAATATCTTTTATTACCCGAAGTATCATTCCTTATAAACATGATTTGAGTTCCTTCCTTTAATACAAGATCCATTTCCGTAGGGTAGGAAGCTTCAGGAAATATTCCATCTACAATAGCCTCAAAAAACTTAATAGGTTTTTCTAGTTTTTGTAATTCATTTTCATTAATCGAATTCGCAATTGAATTATGGGTGGTTAAAGTGATATATCCGGTCTCGTTCGGTACAAAATCAGGATTATATCTTTCATGAAGTAAATTAAAATCAATAGAATCAAAATCCTGATATCGAATGGAATTCAATAAATTTATAAATATAGGATCATCCTGCCTGTAAACTTTTTTAAATTCAATACAAACCGGAGGGTTCTTCTGTAGAGCCAACGCATCAAAAAAAAACAAGCTTTTATAATAGTTTTTTAAAAGATTCCATTGTTCGTCTTTAATTACAGGAGGAAGTTGGTACATGTCTCCAATCATTACCAGCTGCACTCCACCGAACGGAGCGGAATTCTTTCTTGTGTATTGCAAAGACCAATTTATGGCATCCAAAATATCTGCCCGAAGCATAGAAACTTCATCAATAATTAACAATTCAACTTCAGAAAATAATTTTCTCTTATCTTTATTATATCTGAAATGTTGATGAAGCTCTAATTTGGTAATAGCAATATTACGATCAATCCATGCATCATTAGAAGGAATAAAACTAGTGAGAGGAAACCCAAATAAAGAATGAATTGTTACTCCTCCTGCATTGATAGCTGCTACCCCTGTAGGAGCTACAACTATTGTATTCTTTCTTGTAGTTTCCTTTAATTCTTTTAAAAAAGTAGTTTTTCCGGTTCCTGCCTTTCCTGTTATAAATAAATTTTTATGAGTATAATTGGCTAAATCGAAAGCAAGTTTCTGTTCAATATTGACTACAGGATAATGGTTTGCCATATACTTTGGATTTTAACTACAAATATATAGTAATAGTAATTGATCAAAAAAATTAGAAAGAAAATTAAAACTAATATTTGATCAAATTATGATATATGTAATAAGTAAAAGAACAGGCTTTAGTAAGGCCTTATTTACTGTAATAAATAATATGAAAATAAATTAATAATAAAAAATATATAAATAATAATTAGAATTAAATTATCACTCACAGCCAAGTATGGAAATACTATAATAGTTATTTTATAAAGTAAAAGAAATTTATTCAGCTAAATAATAATATTATTATAAATATATATGTTCTAATTTTGTTACCCACTTATTTGTAATTGAAAAATGAAGAATAAAATTATAGAAGGGTTTTCTAAGCTAACAAAAGAGGAGAAAATAAACTGGCTAACTCAGCAATATGTCCAGGGTTCGAATGAACTTAAAAATATCTTAAAACAATATTGGAATCAAAAATCTGAATTGCAAAAAATTCATGATGAATTTACGGAAAATACGATTAGTAATTTTTATATACCGTATGGTATTGCTCCAAATTTTTTAATTAACAATGAAATATATGCCATACCTATGGCAACAGAAGAAAGCTCTGTAGTTGCTGCCGCTGCAAAGTCAGCAAAATTTTGGTTAAATAAAGGAGGTTTTAAAACAAAGCTTTTAGGAAATATCAAATTAGGGCATGTTCATTTCATATATAAAGGAAATAAAGCTAAATTACAACAATGGTTTCAATGCCAATTAAAAGAAGAGTTAATTAAAGAAAGCATTGATATTACAAAAAACATGCGAATAAGAGGAGGAGGAATAACCGATATAGAATTGGTAGATAAAACTGAAGAACTTGAAAGTTATTTTCAAATAAAAGGTTCTTTCAATACCCAAGATAGTATGGGGGCAAACTTTATCAATTCATGTTTAGAGCAGTTTTCCATTACTTTCAAAGAAGAATTCCATAAATCAAATATATTTAATGAAGAAGAAAAGGAAAATTTTCAAATAATCATGTCCATACTTTCCAACTATACACCAGATTGTATAGCAAGAGCAGAAGTGAAGTGTAAAATTGAAGATTTAAAAGACGATAGCGGAATATCTCCGAAAGAATTTGCATGGAAATTTAAACAAGCAGTAAAGATAGCAGAAGTAGAACCTTACAGAGCAGCTACCCATAATAAAGGAATTATGAATGGAGTAGATTCGGTTGTGATAGCGACAGGTAATGATTTTCGAGCTGTAGAAGCTTGTGCCCATACGTATGCATCTCATAAAGGTAAATATACGAGCCTAACCCATTGTGAAATTAAAAATGATGAATTTAATTTTTGGATAGATCTACCAATATCTTTAGGAATAGTAGGAGGGTTAACCAAACTTCATCCATTAGTTATCGCTTCCCTACAAATATTAAATAATCCTTCCGCAGAAAAACTTATGCAAATAGTAGCCGTTGCAGGCCTGGCACAAAACTTTGCTGCAATAAGATCATTAATCACAACAGGAATACAAAAAGGACATATGAAGATGCATCTCATAAATATAGTGAACCAATTAGGTGCGACAGAAAAAGAAAAGCAATATATCGTCAATATATTTAAAGACAAAACAATATCACATCACTTAGTATCTAGCGAACTTGAAAAACTACGTAACACCCCAAAATAATAAAGGAATAAGAGATAATATAAATATGAATGGGGGAGGAATTAAATGAAGGATTGAGTGGTGGGAGGAAAAAATTGAGTTATAAAAAAGGGAAATAAGAATAGTACTAAAGAGTAAGAAAGAGAGGGGGGGGAATTAAAAAAAGTTTAAAAAAAATTTCAGGGTATAAATATTTGGTAGTCAGGTGTATTTATCTTTATAGG
>NZ_JAMBJZ010000114.1:0-5129 GCF_025291155.1 Apibacter sp. | reverse complement strand
GAGACCGAAGAAAAACTTAAACAAAAAATACAGGAAAAAGCCTTCTGGAAATTATACTTTTTTGGGATGCAAAATGCTCAGAATGATAATACCTTACGTTGGAATATCTTAAAAGTTGGTACCCTTTATTTTACAGGACATGTACAGACAAAAATTGAAGAAAATAAATGGGTATCTGTTTATCGGGAGAATCAGGTAAAACCGGAAGAAAGTTTAGCTCAGAAATTAGCGGATCATTTAAATGCCATAGTTTATGCATTTTTAAGACGAAGTAATTATACATCTACCTGGCTTGACGGTGGCGACCAATCATACACTAAAAATTACATAACCATTGAAGATGAAGATATAAGCAATCCGCTAAATCCCATGGATTGGTATAGAAAGTTAAACAGAAAAGGATGGGACCACGCTTTGTGGAATACTTCCGGGGCATATATGGCGCCAACAAGCGGCAAAACACCAGGGGGCCTTCTTGAAGAAGGTATGTTTATTTTTGAAAAGGGCAAAAAAGCAAGAAAAAAATAAAATAATAAAATAATATGAAATACTGTAAATCACTAATTTTTGCTTTCATTATATATATTTTAGCAAGTTTTGCGACTTATTTTTCCATGCATGTATATTCAACTGATATTTCATCATCATGTTTTGAATGCTCATATAAGAAAGATGTTTTTTTGTCTTCCATTCATATAAGTGTAATTTTTCTTTTATTGATTCTACTAAAAAATATCTTGAAAAAAAAATGGAGTATTTCAATATTCTTCACGATTATATTTGCAATACTTGTTTTCTTTAACAACTATAATATTTTTGTAGATAGGGTTTCATCGTGGAGTAGTTACACCTTTACCGAAGAACTTCTAAGTGTCCTGTCAAATTCTTATTTGTACTTGGGGATCAGCACTATATTAGTATTTGTTTTATTAAAGTTATTTAAATTTTAAAATAAAATCCTTTTAACAAGTACACAGCCTATAATCGGTTTAAGTTTAATAAAATTCATTGATAAAAAAATAATCAATGGTTATAATAATTTAGATACAGAAAACTAAGACGGAAATAATGCAAATTAAACCTTGGGATAATATCCGTATATATAAAGTAGAACATACTTTGAAAGTAAAAGAAGGCCTACAGGTTAAGGAGAGTAGGATAACTTTTGACATGGGAATCAGTTGCAATATAAAGAATGGTAGCATACGAAAGTTATTTACCCGAGAGAACTGCCTGATTAATTCTAAAATACCTAAAGAACATCATATCCGTTTGTTATATGAATTGGAACAGGCTATTTATCCGCTGGAAATAGAGGTAAACCGGTATGGGAATTATGAAAAAATACCAGGTTATGCTTTATGGTTTTCCAACTGGCAAAATAAAGCAGAAAAAATATTGAAAGAGAACTACCGGGGAGAATTTGCTGAAAGCTTGAAAAACCAGTTACAGGAAAATTTGGAGACCGAAGAAAAGCTCAAACAAAAAATACAGGAAGAAGCCTTCTGGAGATTGTACTTTTTTGGGATGCAAAATGCCCAGAATGATAAGACCTTGCGTTGGAACGTCTTAAAAGCAGGTACTCTTTATTTTACGGGAGATGTACAGACAAGCATTGAAGAAAATAAACTGATATCTGTTTACGGGGGAAAATCGGAGAAACCGGAAGAAAGTTTCACTGAAAACCTTAACATCCTCTTACGAAAGAAAAAAAATTCTAAACATTACCTAATGCCGGGTAATATAGAGGCAAGCGGTATGGTAAAATCCGTTTGGGAGAAAGACATCGGAAAACTGCTTTATAAGGCATCAGAAATTGAAGTAAATTCAGAAGATAAAAACTATCTTTATTCAGAAAAAATAGAGATGAAATATCAAGGAATAAGTATAAGAAAAGAAACTAACCCTAAATCTTTTATTGTTTCAAGAAACAAATAAAGAAAAGAGAAAGAAAATTAAAAAGATATGGCAGAAACGACAAAAAAGCGAGTAGTAGTAGTAGAAGGAGCCCGTTTAAACTGTTCATTGGGATCATTGCCGACGGTATCCCTTAAGGTAAAACACAAAGATGATGATAAATATTACATTAATGAAAAAAAGATAGCGACTTGGCTGGAAGATAATAAAGATCATATGGATTTTGGTGTATGTAACAGAAGTAGCTCAAAACCCAAATGTACCCCGAATATCAGCTGGAGTGATTATTATGAGAATGCGGAGTTTGGAAAAAAGAAAATTCTTATAGACCAGTCAAAAGGAACATGTAAAATAGGGGGAGGTACCGTGATTATAAAAGAACACGGACAAAGCGCCCAACCTTCTTCCCGTATATATAAAAAAAATAAGAAGGATTCCTATGAAATCTATATGCTCAGTCCTAAGGTAGCAGCCTCTAATGGAAAAAAACTACCTTCAGTAAGTAAAATAGACTTGGTTGTTTCCCCGGCACAACGTATTTCATCCAACCGGGAAGTATCGTTTGAAATAGGAGGTAGTATTAAAAGCATCAAGTTAGTAGCCACTGTAGGTGCAAAAGATGATAAAAGCCTGGTAAGCTGGGCGTTTTATAAAGGTGATAATCAAAAAAACAGGTTCAAGACCTATCTGGAATACGGAAGTGAACTTATTGAGAATCTGGAGGCCCTTCCTGAGGGTAAAACTACTATTTTCGGATATGGCGAAACACCCGTGGGAAATTCTACCAAGATAATTATCAACCGGAAACATAATAAGCTTGAGGGCATTTCAATGAAGTTGTTGAACGTAAAGCTGGAATCTGTGGGCAAGGCTCCTAAGAATACCCAGATAGTTTTTAGTCCTAAATATACCTTTGCGAATTCTCCCAAATTATCCTTGAATCAGGTCGGTTGGCAGCAAAAGACTAAATGGAATATCAAAGACGAGAAAGGGAACATTTTGTATACCACTGCTCCCGGTTTTTCCGCCAACCGTAACCAGGGAGTAATATCTACTTCCTACTCAAACAATTATTTAACCGCTATATTTAAGAACAACGGTAATTACCAGATAGAGCTAGAGGATTTTTCACGGACATCGTTGGGAATGTTGCCAGATATAAAGACCCTTTCGCTTCGAATAGTAAACCGTTCGGCCAGAACAATTATAAATAAGGGTTTGCCAAAAATACGTAAAGAAGATTCCATTCATTTGTTGGCCTCCGGGATTGAATTTGATTATGGAATAAATCAACTCGGCAATCGAGCATTCTGGCATATACAAAAAGACAGTGGAAAAACGATTAGTTTAGGTCTTCGTGCAGAAGTAAAGATGAACGTTCCCGAGCTTATAGAAGAATTCAGGAAAAAACAGGTAATAATATCGAACCCTTACGGGGAATATAAATTTCGGATTGATGGGGAAGAAAAGGATGTTATTTCGATAGGCACCAGTTCGGATACAGCGGTAATAGAGGTAGCGAAAAACCGTATGGAAAGTATCAGCGGTCCTGATAAAATACCGGTAGGAGCAGTGGTTACATATAAAACAAAAGTCTTAATGTCTTTGGTGGGCTCGGAGCATATCCGGTGGATACAGCCTGCTGCCCCTTTTATAAAGTTTAACCTTTCTTCAGATCATAAACAAGCCACCTTACAGCTTAATAAACCGGGGAAAGCCTATTTTTCTGCCTACCTTGAAGGAGAGGATGCAAGTACCAAAGAGGTGAAGAAAACCGTAGAGGCAACATATATTTACCTGGAAAAAGCCCTGTGGTGTTATGCAAATGGTAAACGAAGGGCTGAAACCGGATGGGAAGAAGAAAATTATATTCATGTCTCACTAGAAGGCCTCAGCAGTATCCCGGTAAAACTTAAAGTATGGGTAAAGCACCCCGATGAGGGAAAGGTTGGAAGTTTGTCTTACGAAAATTGCCTGTTAAAAGAAATAGATTCCTCCCTGAACGGTAACGGAAGCCTTCAAACATCTTTTATAGTAGATAAGGAACTCAAAGAGAAACTACAAAAAATATATCCAGAAGAATCGCCCCAAGCCAAGTTGTTTTTTACGCTGGAATTTACAGCAGGTGGAATACTGGATTTATCAAAAGTGAGGCTGATTGATAAAGGAAGCTCCGAAGAAATACCCTTTGTGGAAAAACAAGGGAAAAACCTATACTTTGTATTAGATGCAGATGAGGATTTAAAAATCCCTGCAAGGCCACGCATTACGGCTATCAACTTTTCAAATGAAGCAGGAGACGATATACAGGTGGGAGTAACCCAATATGGTAAAAAACACACCATTTGGGTAAATACGGTAGGAATGACTAAGGAAAAGCTGGTGGTTATAGTTTATAAAAAGTTGTTGAAGGATGACATGATAGAAACCTACAACAATAAAGATAAAGCATTTGCAGTTACCGCGCAGGTAAAGAAATATGAAGAGCAGGAAGTGGGAACGGATGGTTTGTTGGAACTGGACTTTATCCCTGAGAAAAAAGATGGAGAGGGCGATCCGCAATTGTTTTACATTGCCGTATTTAAAGAACAAAAGAATGAAAAGGACGAAACCATACTGGTAGAGGTAGGTTCTCAGCTTAAAACATTAGATAGTTTACCTTTTGACAAGGAACTGAATGAATATGCCTCACAGGTAGGTATTGCAATGCCTACCTTGGAAGAAGGCCAAAGCCCGACAGCTGAACAGCTAAATGATATTGTATCTAAGTTTTTTCATTTTTATAATCCGCTGTATGTATCTGAAACGGGGACTATCGAGGATCAGCAGGTTATTTCTCCGGTTCTAGTCGAAAGGGGAAATGCTAAGAAGGTAGGAGAATGCCCAAGATGCAAAGAAGATTTTACAGTAGAAATATTAAAGAAGGTATATAAATCGGCCTCAACCAAACATTTAGAAGAACTGGCAGTAGCTTTAAACAAGTATAAAGATATATTTAAACTAGATACCTGTGCTCGCAAGGCACATTTCTTTGCACAATCGCGTCAGGAAGCAGGATTATCTCTAGACTCAGGACTAAGAGGAGAAAGTTTTAATTATATAGTATCAGGATTATCCGGAGCAGGATTAAAAGCTTTTGAACAAGTCCCAGGAGGTAAAGATATAGCTAATAAGCATGCAAGGAAAAATAGAAGTGATCCGGCAGTATCAGA
>NZ_JAMBJZ010000113.1:0-5152 GCF_025291155.1 Apibacter sp. | reverse complement strand
AAAAAGTGAATTCATTAAAAATTATGATAAAATGAAGTATTATGTAGAATTCGATAAACTAATAAGTAATTATAAAATAATATATTATGCTTATAAAGATAATGAATCAAATATTTTTTTATTTCTACTGTATATCGCACTATCTTTATCATTAGCTATATTCTCTTTTCGAGTAACTAGTGGAAAAGCTTGGTTAATATCTTTTGTAATTTACGGCTTGCTGTCATTCATTGGTGGTATCATTACCTTGTTTTCGAATTTTAAGGATTTAGAATTCTTTACTTATTACATTTACTGGACACTTATATTTATAGTTATGTGTATTTATATGGCAATTATGCTTATTAATAAACAATCAAAGAGCAAATCATCTCTTATGATAAATTTAATAATATGGATGATCCCTTATTTGTCTATGTTTTGTTATTTTATATTTGGAAACTGTAATGTAAAAAATAATACATTTATGGATAAAGCACAAAAATACTTTTTTATCCATGACTCAATTTTTTTCTGGATTAATCTTATATTTGTAATCGTCATTTTACCATTTGTATGTAAAATAATTATAAAATGGCGTGCCTTGCCTGAAGGATAAAACAATTCAAGCTGTTTTTATGTGTATATATGTATAAGAAAATCCCATTATCTCTCCGAATTTTTTTAGTGATGATCATGGTAGAAGTCAGCACCATATTTGCAATGGGGCTGATTACATTTTATCAATATATAAGAATTGCTGAAGAATATAATAATAAAAGACTAGGAAGGAAAGAACAATTAATAATTGAAACTTTCGATTATCTTATCTCAAGCCACAATACAAAACCGGATGAAATAAAATCTAAAATAGGAAATAAAATTTATGAGATTTCGGATATAAACAATATTGATATAAACTTTTATTCTCTAGATGGAAAATATATCATAGGAAACAAACTACCAAACCCTAAAACCGAATTTGTTCCAAAAGAAATTTTAAAAAATTTAAATGTTAACAATGATCGTATAGAAGTTAACAATAAGTTTCCTAATTCTGAAGATACTTATACCTCTGTCTATAGATATATATACAACAATGATTATCAACCTATTACGATCATAAATTTTCCTTTCTTACATGATGAGGCATTTCTAAGAAAAGATTTTTATTCCTTATTATATAGATATTTAATAATTATGCTTATCGTATTAATTGTTAGTGGAATTTTTTCTTGGTTCTTTTCATTATCCTTAACTCGAAAAATTAAAGATATTGCTTACCGCCTAAGGGATACCGGTGCTCTTACTCATAATAGACCAATTTTATACAATTATATTGATGAAATAAGTCCTTTGGTTAAAGCCTACAACATCATGCTTAGTAAATTTAGGGAACAAACGGATGCACTTGTAAAAAAAGAAAAGGACAACGCTTGGAAAGAAATGGCAAAACAGGTTGCCCATGAAATTAAAAACCCGCTTACCCCTATGCGGCTAGAAATTCAAAGCTTTCAAATGAGGTTCAACCCCAATGACCCTCAAATTCATGAAAAGCTGGATTCATTAACTCGCTCTCTTATACAGCAAATTGACACTATTTCATCGATAGCCGGAGCCTTTTCCAACTTTGCTAAAATGCCCGTAAAAAAAGATGAAAATTTAAATATTATACAAGTAGTAAAAGTTTCTTTGGAAATATTTCCTTCGCAACAAATTTTGCTGGATATACTTGAAGATGTTGTCATATTAAATATTGACCCTAATTTATTGAACCGTATACTGACTAATTTAATAAAAAATGCATTTCAATCCATTCCTGAAGGAAGAACGCCCAATATTATAGTAAAAATAAGACAAGATTCACGAATGGTATATTTTTCTGTTATTGATAATGGAAGTGGAATCCCTAAAGAAATTCAAACAAAAATTTTCACCCCTCATTTTTCTACGAAAACAAAGGGTAGCGGATTGGGTTTAGCTATAATAAAAAAGCTTATAGAGGAATACAATGGTTCCATTACCTTCATTTCTGAAGAGGGAGAAGGAACCATTTTCAAATTTGAAATTCCAAAAAATGGATAATATTTTTAAATTTAAAAAATTTCATATACTTCAAGACAATAGCGTTTTTAAGGTGGGTACAGACAGCGTATTATTAGGATGTTTAGCAAATCTTAACGAAGCTGCTGCAATTCTTGATATTGGCACAGGTACAGGAATCCTTTCATTAATGTGTGCTCAAAGGAATCCCTATTCTCAAATTACTGCTATTGATTCTGAAAAAAACGCATATTTACTTGCTTTGAAAAATTTCAAAAATTCCCCTTTTTCAAATAATATAACTTGTATACATGCTGATTTAATAAGTTTAAACACAGATAAAAAGTTCGATTATATAATATGTAACCCTCCGTATTTTAAAATATCTAAAAAATTACATCAAATACATCCGATAGCCAGGCATCAAATAAAACTGAATTATGAAGATTTAATTAGAATGTCCGCATTATTATTATCCGAAAAAGGAAAGATTGGATACATTTTCCCGATTGAAAACGAGCAGGAAGTTATAGAACTTACTAAACGCTATAATCTATTTCCCGAAAAAATAATATATATAATGGGCATAAAAAATGGCAAGATTAAAAGGGTTTTTGTTGAACTTTGCAGAAATAATAAAAAAATTACTCTAAAAAAATTCGTTATAGAAGAAAAACCACGCATTTGGTCAGAAGAATATAAAAATTTGACTAAAGATTTTTATTTATAACAAAATCGTAAAAGCGTGCTTTGTATGCTCTATCATCCAAATGTGTTCTTTTTTTAGCAGAGAAATAATATCAAATCGTACTTCAAAATCGAGATTGTTAGTTTGAACATATTCGTTGGCAGCTTTAATTAAAAGTTTTCTTTTCTGGAGATTTACAGCATCTTTAGGATCCATAATTCTTGTGTAATTCCTAGCTTTAACTTCAACCATAACAATTTCCGCATTATCTTTAGCAATAATATCTATTTCCGCTTTTCCAAATCTCCAATTTCTTTCCATTATCTCGTATCCTATCTCTAACAGATAATGAGATGCTTTTCTTTCTGCTTCTCTTCCAAAATCATTATGATAAGCCACCTTATATTTTTTTTATTATATTATATAAAATTATATTTATATAAAATACAAATATATTATATTTGAAAAAAAATAGGTATGAAGAATACGGCTTTATTAATTTTTAGTTTTTTCTGTTTCTTCATTTTTTTCTCCTGTGGAGATGAAAATTTTGAACCTTATCCGAATCAAGGATTTGATATCTACAAAGGCTTATTACCTTCAGAATATATTCAAACGACAACAGATAGAAATACCGGTGCTAAAATAACCACTACCACAACCCTTCATTTCGATAATTTAAATAGATTAATATATGTAGAATCTTCGATTTCAGATTCTATAATAAGTACTCAAAGTATCACTTATAATGAAAGTAATGGAAATGTAAACACCTATTCTATTGAAAATGCTAAAGGCACACAGCTATATACCTATGAGTATAAGAAATCGAATATCATACTGGAACATAGGACCTTTAAGACAATTCATCCGCCGAATTATCCTGAAATTGAACCTTACACAAGAACTTTATCAGTTTCAGGCGGTAAACTGATTAAAAGTGAAGATCCAAGGGAAATAAAAACCAATATTTTTAAGTATGACAAAAAAGGTAATTTAATTGAATCTAATAAAGAGCATTATGATTATAATAATTTAACAGGTATAATGAGCAATACAAAAACGCCAAAATGGTTATTTGTAGCGCTAGAAGGAAACTTACCTTTTTCTAACAATTTAGTTAATAATTGTATCATCGGCAAAAATAGGGCAACTTACAAATATGAGTATGATAAAGACTTACACCCTAAATATCCTAAAAAAGTTATAATAAATAACAATGAAGTGATCACGATAAAATATATACTGGCTAAATAATTTTATTTTAATTATTTTTGAAATTAGAAATCTTATAATATAGTTATATCCAATCAAAAAGCTATTCCTAATACATTAGTTAAAATGTAACAACTAACACTAAAATGACGGAAATTTTTATTAATTATGATTCCTAAAATAATACATTATTGTTGGTTCGGTAATAATCCTATGCCAATAAAAGTTTTAAATAATATCCAAGATTGGAAAAAAAAACTTGCTGATTATAAGTTTGTAGAGTGGAACGATAGTCATCTTAACTTAATAAACAATCAATACGTCAAAGAAGCATATCAGGCTAAGAAATTTGCATTTGTTGCTGACTTTTTTAGGGTTTACGCTTTATATAATGAAGGTGGAATTTATTTAGATACAGATATAACTCTATCTAAATCTTTTGATCCTCTTCTCAATTTAGATTTTTTTTCATGTTACGAAAACTGGAGAGAAATAATCCATCCTATTTCTACGGCAACTTTAGGAGCTGCTAAAAATAATCTTTTTATTAAAGAAATTTTAGATTCATATAAAAATGATAAGTTTATTATAAAAGGGAAGCCAGATGTAACAACTAATGTTAAAAGAATAACCACTATATTAAAAAATAAAAAATTAGTAGCCGAACCATATAATAAATTTGATACTTTAAATATTTCGTCAAAAGAAGTCATTTTTCCTTCCCATTATTTTTGCGAAAAAATTGAAGGCTATGATAATTATTGTGTTCATGAATTTTATGCTTCTTGGAAAGATGACAGTAACGATGAAATTATCCATGCAGAGTTAAAACGACCTTATAAAATTAAATTTAAGGTAAATAAGAAAGTTGTATTTGTTAAATTAAAGCAAGAAACGATACCCAATAGAATATTATTTTCGTTTTCATTTATGAAAAAAAAATATGCATTTATCATTATCTAAATAGGAATATTTAATTTTGCAACATAAACTAACTATTGTTGTGCCTGCCTATAATACAAAAAAATATTTAAGAAAATGTTTGGATAGTCTTGTTAACCAAACTCTCAATGATATTGAAATACGCTGCATAAATTATGGTTCAAAAAATAATTCACATATTATTTTAAACAAATACGCTAAAAAAGACTCTAGAATAAAAATCTTTAATAAATTTAATGGGGAGCTGTCATCTGCAAGAAATATGGGCATAGAAAATGCCAGAGA
>NZ_JAMBJZ010000112.1:0-5269 GCF_025291155.1 Apibacter sp. | reverse complement strand
TTTCTACACAACATGATATGTTCGATCAAGATGAAAAAGTAGTTTTGGAAAAGATTGCTGAAGATATCATTAATATTGTTATTCCTGAAGTTAAGGCTGAAGCTAAAGAAGAAATAAAAGCATTATTTGACGAAAATATTACTTACCATATAAATCCTACAGGCAAATTCGAAATTGGAGGTCCTCATGGAGATACCGGTTTAACCGGCCGTAAAATAATTGTAGATACTTATGGCGGAAAAGGGGCTCATGGTGGAGGGGCTTTTTCAGGAAAAGATCCTTCAAAAGTAGACCGTTCTGCTGCCTATGCTACCCGTCATATAGCCAAAAATCTAGTAGCAGCCGGTGTCGCTGATGAAGTTTTAGTTCAAGTCTCTTATGCAATTGGAATTACTGAACCGTGTGGTGTATATATTAATACATTTGGAAGCTCAAAAGTTAACCTTTCAGATGGAGATATAGCATTAAAAGTTGAAAAGTTATTTGATTTAAGACCTTATGCTATAGAGAAAAGACTAAAATTAAGAAACCCTATCTACGCAGAAACTGCAGCTTATGGCCATATGGGTAGAAAAAATGAAACAGTTATTAAAAAATTTGAGAGAAATCGAGAAAACGGTAAATTAGAAACTAAAGAAATTGAAGTAGAGTTATTTACTTGGGAAAAATTAGATTATTTGGACAAAATTAAGGAAGCTTTTAATCTTTAACTAAAATAGTCATGTCAAAAATACTGGCAATCGATTATGGCGAAAAAAGAACCGGATTAGCAGAAACTGATGATATGCAAATTATTGCAAGTGGCCTGGCAGGAATTATGACCTCTCAATTAATACCGTTTTTAGAAAAATATATTTCAGAAAATTCAGTTGAAAAAATAATTATAGGTTTACCTATACGATTAAATGGCGAACTTTCTGAAATTGAAAATTCAATAAAAAAATTTATTAAAAATATTAATTCTCTTTTTCCAACCATACCTGTTGAAAGAGTTGATGAAAGATTTACATCTAAAATCGCTTCTCATTATATTAGTCAAAGTGGAAAAAATAAAAAAAATAGAGAAAATAAGCATTTATTGGATGAAGTAAGTGCTACATTAATTTTGCAAACCTATTTAGATAAAAAATGAAATTATGATTTTACCTATTTATGGCTACGGGCATCCCGTATTAAGAAAAAAAACGATTGAAATCGATAAAGATTATCCCGATTTGGATCAGTTGATAACTAATATGTATGAAACCATGTATCAAGCACATGGTATTGGATTAGCAGCACCGCAAGTAGGGCTTAATATACGTTTATTTATTATAGATGCAACTCCACTTGCTGAAGATGAAGAATATCTGGATATAAAAGATGAATTAGCTATATGTAAAAAGGTATTTATTAATCCTAAAATATTAAGTAGAGATGGAGAGCTTTGGAAATTTAATGAAGGTTGCTTAAGTATTCCTGATATTAGGGAAGATATTAAACGATTAGAAAATATAGTTATTGAATATTTTGACGAAAATTGGAATAAAAAAACTGAAAATTTTAGTGATGTTCGTGCAAGAATTATACAACATGAATACGATCACATAGAAGGTATTTTGTTTACAGATTTATTATCGCCACTTAAGAAAAAATTAATTAAAGGTAAGTTGGCTAATATAAGTAAAGGAAAAGTGGATACAGAATACAGAATGAAATTTTCAACACATTAAATTAAATAAATTAAAAATATAATTATATTATTGATATGGATCTTACTAAAATCATTGCAATTACTGGGAAATCTGGGTTATTTGAATTGTTAAGTCAAACCAAGGGAGGTTTCATTGTTAAAGATTTAGTTGCTCAAAAAAAATTATCTATAAATGCAAATAGTCAAGTAAGCTTATTGCAAAATATTTCAATTTATACTCATGACTCTGAAGTTTCTTTAATTTCAGTTTTAGTTTCAATTTCAAAAAAACACGAATATAAAGAAATTGAATTTGATAAAAACGATATTGACACTTTAAGATCATTAATGAAAGAAGCCCAACCTGATTATGCAGAAGATAGAGTGTACAATTCTGATCTTAAAAAACTTTTTACCTGGTATAATATTCTTGTTAAAAATGGAAATATTTCCAAAGAAAGTGTGAAAACCTATGAGGATAATTTAGCTAAGTCAGATAATAAATTCTCAGATGAAAATAAGAAAGTTGAACAAGATAATGAAATTAATGAACCTATTAAAGACAAAGACTTAGAAGAAGGTTCAATAGCCACTAAAGCTAAAAAAACAACTAAAAAAAAGTCTGACAGTAAGAAAACAGAACAGTAAAAAATTAACTTTTAAATAATATTATTTATAAAGGTATCATTTTTTGATACCTTTTTTATTAAAAATATAAGTATAAAAAAATCTTTAAGTTTATTTTACTTAAAGATTTTTTATTACTAACATCTAAATTAGTTACATAAACATGTCTTTAATTTTTTCAAAGAATGTTTTATCATTTTTTGAAGGTTTTGGAGAGAAATGTTCATTATCTAACATAGATTCAAAAAATTCTTTTTGTTCCTTAGATAATTTATGAGGGTTAGGAGTCCATACATTGATATGGATAAATAAATCTCCATATCCATAACCTTGAACTTTAGGCAATCCTTTATCTTTTAATCTTAATATCTTTCCTGACTGCGTTCCCGAATCAACAGTAATTTTAACCTTTCCTGTAACCGTTGGAACTTCTTTTTTGGTTCCTAAAACAGCTTCCGGTATAGAGATATATAATTCATAATGTAGATTGTCTCCCTCTCTTTTCAAATTTTCATCTTCAATCTCTTCAATCACGACAATTAGGTCTCCGGGAATACCGCCAAAAGGTGCATCATTCCCTTTACCTCTTACTTGTAGTTGTACGCCTTCTCTTACACCGGCAGGTATCTTAATGGAAACCTCCTCCTCTACTTTTATTAGTCCATGATTGTTAGCTCCTGGAGGTATATGATCCGCTACTTTACCGGTTCCGCCACAAGTATTACATACGGATTGAGTTTGCATTTGACCAAAAGGAGTATTCATTATTCTTCTGGTTTGTCCAGTACCTTTACAAGTAGGACAACTTTTAGAGGTGGCTCCCGGCGCTAATTTGAATCTTTTTACCTTAACTGTTTTTTCTATTCCATTTATAATTTCTTTTAAGGTAAGCGATAAACGTATACGTAAATTAGTACCTTGAATTTGTTGAGGCCTTGAAGAAAATCCACCAAAACCGCCACCAAACGCTCCTCCGAAAATATCACCGAAATGAGAAAAAATATCTTCCATATTCATACCTCCACCAAATCCTCCACTGGCTGCTCCACCTACTCCAGCATGTCCATATTGATCATATCTTGCTCTTTTCTGAGGATCACTTAATACTTCATAAGCTTCTGCAGCTTCTTTGAATTTTTCTTCAGCTTCTTTATCACCAGGGTTCTTATCCGGATGATATTGGAGTGCTTTCTTTCTATAGGCTTTTTTTAATTCAACTTCGGTAACACTCTTCGAAACCTCCAATACTTCGTAATAATCTCTTTTAGACATAAATATAAACCTCTCTTAGTTCTTAATTTCCTATAACAACTTTTGCGTATCTAATTACTTTTTCATGTAATAAGTACCCTTTCTGAACAACATCTATAATTTTACCTTTTAAACTTTCCTCAGGCGAAGGTACTTGAGTAATAGCCTCATGAAAATCAATATTAAAATCATCACCGGCTTTAACATCAATAGTAGTTAATCCTCTATCTTTTAAGGTATTAAATAATTTATTATAAATTAGTTTTACTCCTTCTAAGACAGGCAGATCATCCTCTTTTTTCTCAAGTTCAGTAATAGCTCTATCAAAATCATCTAAAACTGGAAGTAATGACTCTAATATATCTTTATCTGAATATTTAATAAGATCTTGTCTTTCTTTAATTACTCTTTTTTTATAATTATCAAATTCAGCAAATAAACGGATATATCTATCTTTTTCCTTTTCAAGCTTTTCTTCTAAATCAGATTGAGCACTAGCTTCTGACATATTTTCAGAATCTGATACATTTTCTTGATTGTTATCTTGATCTTGTGGCTCTTCAATTAATTCGTTTTCTTCGTTGTCATTATGATTCGACATGATTATATTCTTTAATGGTTACTGATATTTATCAATTTTACTGCCACTTTACAAATACTGTCAAATCGACCTGTTTTCAAATAGATAATTAAATACTTCTTATTAAATTTGCATAAAAAGTAAGCTTTATAGAATGTTGAATAGTTTCGATGTTTTTTCAATTAATTCAGAGGTTGAATTTAATTCTCTCTCCATTCAAATATTTAAATATCAGTATACAAATAATCCTATTTATCGGAAATTTGTTGATTTACTATCTCTTAATTATAAAGAAATTGATAATTACAAGAAAATTCCTTTCTTACCTATCGAATTTTTTAAAACCAATAAGGTAGTTGATGATAATTTTTCTCCAGCATTTTATTTTCAAAGTAGCGGGACTACTTCTGAAAATCTTTCAAAACATTATATAGTTAATGAAAATATTTATAAAAAAAGTATTTTAGAATCTTTTTCTTTGTTTTTTGGAGATCCTTCTGAATATATATATTTAGGATTGCTTCCATCATATCTTGAAAGAAACAATTCTTCTCTCATTTATATGGTTAATCATTTAATGGAACAATCTAAAAAAGAGGAAAACGGTTATTATTTACATAATTTTGATGATCTTTATTTAGTATTAAATCGTCTTGAAAGCGAAGGTAAAAAAGTTATACTTTTTGGTGTTTCTTACGCGTTATTGGATTTTGCAAAGTCTTACCCTTTACATTTAAATCATACACTTATTATTGAAACAGGTGGAATGAAAGGCAGGAAAAAAGAAATTACTAAAGATGAACTTTTATCTGAATTGAAGTATGCTTTTCATACAGAAAAAATATTTTCAGAATATAGCATGACAGAATTACTTTCTCAGGCTTATTCTTTGAGTAATAATTTTTATAGATGTCCTCCATGGATGAAAATTTTAATTAGAGATGTGGATGATCCTTTTGAATATGTAGAAAATCATAGAACCGGCGGCGTTAATATAATTGATTTAGCAAATATTCACAGTTGTTCATTTATTTCTACTCAAGATCTTGGTAAAACCCTAGAAAATGAATGTTTTCAAATTTTAGGTAGAATGGATAATTCCGATATAAGAGGATGCAGCTTATTGTTATTATAATTTT
>NZ_JAMBJZ010000111.1:0-5277 GCF_025291155.1 Apibacter sp. | reverse complement strand
CATTCTTAAATAATATTTTTTTTCTTTCTCTCGGTCCATTTTCATTCCTTCGGAATAATTTTTTATAATTATATGTACATAGGCAGAATCATTCACGTATATTTCTCTCAATAAATAGTTTAGAGCTTTGTATTTAACACTATATTGAAAATCTTTATTAAGAGAAGACTCTCCCATATAAAAGGCGTAAAAATTAGCTTCGTCCTCCCTTGCTACTCCTGCCTGATGTCCCATTTCATGTGCTATAGTAAAGGGAACTGATGTATCTGGAATTCCTTTTGCTACCTGTGCTTCTCCGGTAAATGGGTTATAATAACCTAATATACCTAACTTATTCATAATGGGATTGAATAAAGATACTTTTACATTTTCTTTTTGTCTGGATATTCCATAAAAAGCATTTTGTTCTAGATTAATTTCTCTAATCATTTTGTAACGATCTACAGTAAATTCTCCCTTTTTATTATTGGATACTTCTTCTTTTAACTTCAAACATTCATTAAATAAATGTTTCGCAACTATTTTATAATCGTTTAAAAAAAATTTTTCTTGAGGATTTTCAAATTGTATAAAGGTTTTAAAATTATATAATAGGCCAAAGGAAAACATAAACCATCCATACAAAATGTTTAAAAGAAACAAAATTTTAATAAAATAAGAGGTTATTTTATCCTTCTTTTTTTTAATAAAATTTATGAATGCAAGTAGAAGCCAAATTATGATAAGTGCCGACAAAAAAATATACAAATAATCTCCTATAGAAAAAGATGTGATTCCAAAAATTGTATTTAATATATGCTTAACTTTTATGACAAAATGAAAATACCAACTATTAGTTGATTTTAAACTCATTTTCAACACTTGAAATAGGAAAAATTGTAATAAAAGTGAAGACAATAAACCGTTTATACTTACTTTTATTTTTTTTTTAACTAACATGTTTATTGAAATTTTATAGATCTTATTGGAGTCATTTTAGAAATTATAAAGGAAGGTAACAACAATACGACTCCACTGATGACTAAGGTTGCCAAAGAAATTAAAAAAATATAACTGAAGTTTATATAAACAGGCACAGAGCTTACATAATAATTATCCGGATCTAACTTTACAACCTCAAAATATTTTTGAATATATAGCAATGCAATAGCAATACAATTTCCTATCAGTAAACCGGGAATCATAATAAAAAGAGTATAATTTATAAATATACTTCTAATCTGTTTGTTGGAAGCTCCCAGGGTTTTCAACATTCCTATAGAATTTGTTCGCTCAATAATTAAGATAAGTAACACCATTATTATATTGATACCAACAACTATCATCATTATAGACATAATAATAAATATGTTTGTGTCAAAAATTCGAATCCAATCATTTATCTGCGAAAAGGTAGTTGTAGCCTTTTCTGCATAATTATTAAATCCGGCACATTCCTCTATTTCAGGAAAAACATGATCCAAATCCTCAATATCTTTAGTAAAAATATCATATCCTCCAATATCTTCAGGATTCCAATGATTTAATTTCTGTATATGTTGTATGTCTCCTATTAAAAAAACATCATCAATTTGCTTAATATCCGTTCTAAAAATACCTTTTACAATAAAACGTCTATATATTGGAGTTGTATTTTCTCTTACGAAAAACATTACAAAAGAAGAATCAATATCAAGTTTCATTTCTTTTGCTATTTTTTCAGACAATATTACATCATTACTTATTGAATCTTTAGAATAGTTAGGAATATCTCCTTTAATCATAAATTCTTTAAATCGATTTCGATCAAAATCATCTGAAACTCCTTTTAATATTACTCCGGCAAAACTTGATTCTGTCCTAATAACTCCACTTCTTGTAGCATATGCTTGAACGTTGGAAACATCGGGATCTTCCTTTATTTTCTGTAATAAAACATTACTTTTATTTAATTTTGAACTATTAAAGGAATTGTTACTGTCGTAACTTCTAATAGTTACATGGCCGTTAAAATCGGCCATTTTTTGTTTAATTGCTTTTTTTGAGCCAAATCCTATAGCCATTGTTATAACAGAAACAATAATTCCTATGGCTATAGCTGTTTGACCTATACGAATTATAGTTTGAGATAGGTTGTTTTTATTGCTTTTAGATAAAGCAATTTTCTTGGATATAAACCAGGTAAAGTTCAACTCGAATATTTTTTTCAAATATACTCAATTGTTTATTATTATTACCTTTTTTACTCTATTTGATTATTTTTGAGAGCATTATATAATGCATTATTATTTTTTGATTATAAAAAATATTTCACACCTAGTGCCAACCTTCCAATCGCCCTTAAAAATTTTAATTAATTATCAACAAATACTCCTATAATTAGCTAAATTAGATTCGTTTGAATAAAAAAATAATCAATCGCGAGCAAATTCCTCAAGGTATTCATAGAAGGGTTGCATTAATGTATAGATATGTGTAGCATATGCTATAAAATCATTACTAAATAATTTTTCCTGAGGTAGATTTTTGATAACGTAAAAATTTTTTAATTTTAAATATTCGGCAGCAGGACTATCCTTATCAAAACCGTTAGGAATCCTTTTTAGCTTCGTATCATCTTGTGACAAATCCCCTATTTCTTTTTTAAATGTTTTTTCAGAAATGATATTTTGAAAGGACTCATAGTCTTCATAGATTCCTTTTCGTATATTTTTTAGCTGGCTAGATGTTAGATCATAATACCCACAGGTCAGAAAACTATTTCCCGGCTGGATATGTATATAATAACCGCAACCCTTTTTTTCATTAAAAACTGCACCAAAGTGAGTTTTATAAGGTGTTTTATCTTTAGAAAATCGAATATCTCTATAAATTCTAAATATGCACTTTTTGGGATTTAAATATTTTATTTGTAGATCTATTTGAGCCATTGATTGAATAAGCTCAGATACTAAATGCTCAAAATCATTACGAGAATTTTCATACCAACTTTTATTTTCTGCAAACCATTCCCTATTATTATTTTTTTTTAATTCCGATAAGAAATTTAAAGTTTCTTTTTGTAACATAATATTCTTATTTACTAATGTTATAAATATAGAGTTTTACCTTATATTTAATTTTAATTTATGATATATATTCTATTTATTTGCGTACCAATATTGATTCATCATATTAAATAATAAATCCTGATAAGCCCATCCTATGCTTTGAGCTGCAATACCCGTAAGGTTTATCTGGTTTTTTCTATGTGGTCTAACATTTCCTGTCATATTTGGCTTCATATTTAAATCAAATAAATAATAATCACTATTTTCATCTGATCGGCAGTCTATTCTAATAGGAGCTTTAGCTTTTACTAAAGATGCAGCTTTTTCACAATGAGAAAATAACTCTTTAATTTTTTTATTCTTAATCTCATCTTTATTTAAAACTTCACTATTTTTCACCACAGCAACTGTTCCATTATAGGGGGCAATTCCATTGATATGATTAAATCTTCTAACCGGAGGAAGACTCCAATAATCTGACATAATTTTATATTGGTTACCAAATCTATATTTTCCTGGAGGCATTACAGTAATCGTTAATTCCTTTCCAGATAAATATTTTTCAATGTAAAACGAATGATCTTTTGAATATGTTTTCTGATTTTGTTGGAGACATTCGCATAATTCTTTACCGGAATCTATTTTTATCACTCCCTGACTTCCCCTACCTCGAACCGGTTTCAATAATATGGGATATGAAAAATTAAAATTTAAGTTTATTTTTTTCACCTCGTTTAATAATAAAAAATCGGGAACAGGTATTCCATTATCTTTTAGTAATTCATTAGTGATAATTTTATTATCATACCTATCAACTCTATTAGGACACTGACCAATAAAACCTATATTTTTAGAAAAAAATTTTTCAATTGGATGTCCCTTATATAATACTGTATTCAGCCATAGCAACTCTGCTCCTTTATTAATAGCATGATTTATACCTTCTTCGGTATCCGGAAATACCCAATCCATATCAACAGTAATATTAGGAAATTTTACCGGAGTTATAATGGGAAAGGAATCTTTATATAAAGCAAAAGCTATATCTGCTCCACTGTCTGAATATCCGCCAGGTTTCATCGGCTTATAAATTCCATCCACTAATGGAGGATTATTTGCCTGATATAAGATGGCTATTTTTAAATTTTTCATAATTATCTCTATTCATATTTTATTTGATTTTTAGAATTTTTCACATAGAACTCTAAATTTTAAAATATTTTTTTCATATAGATATCATTCTACATTAATATAGATATAATTGTCATTAAAAATATTGTAAAATATAAAAAAATCCTGAATCTAATTATCCAGGATTTTATATTAATAATTCTTATTCCCATTCAATTGTGGCAGGGGGTTTAGATGAAATATCATAAGCGACCCTGTTGATACCTTTTACCTCGTTTATTATACGATTCGAAACTAATTCTAAAAATTCGTAAGAAAATTTAGACCAGGTAGCAGTCATAAAATCAGTGGTATTTGCAGAACGAATTACTGCCGTATATTCATAAGTTCTTTCATCTCCCATTACTCCAACGGATTTTACAGGCAATAGAACTACAAATGCCTGACTCACTTTATTATATAAATCATGGTTACATAATTCTTCAATGAATATATCATCAGCTTCTTGTAGTATTTTTACTTTTTCTTCCGTTACTTCACCTATTACTCGAATACCTAAACCAGGTCCCGGGAATGGATGGCGATATACCAACTCTTTAGGAATTCCTAATTCTATCCCTACTTTTCTAACTTCATCTTTAAATAATTCTCGCAAAGGCTCCAATAATTCTAATTTAAGCTCATCAGGTAGTCCACCTACATTATGATGAGATTTAATAACGGCTGAAGGACCTTTTACTGACTGGGATTCGATAACATCCGGATAAATAGTCCCTTGTGCCAAAAAATCAATATTTTCCAATTTAAAGGCTTCTTCTTCAAAAACCCTTATAAATTCATTGCCTATAATCTTTCTTTTCCTTTCGGGTTCATCTACTCCTTTAAGTTTAAAGAAGAATCTTTCTTCAGCATTGATTTTTTTTATGTTCATATTAAAATGCTCACCATAAACTTGCATTACTTTCTCTGCTTCATTTTTGCGTAATAAACCCGTATCAACGAAAATACAGTTTAATTGATCTCCGATTGCTTTATGTATTAGAACTGCTGCAACAGATGAATCCACACCTCCCGAAAGACCAAGCATTACTTTTTTATTTCCTACTTTTTCTCTTAT
>NZ_JAMBJZ010000110.1:0-5278 GCF_025291155.1 Apibacter sp. | reverse complement strand
TATATAAATCATTGGGATTACCGTATCGTACAACTTTTCCTTCTTTTAAGATCATCATTTCATCTGCATAAGCAAGAGCATCTTCTATCTCATGTGTAGCTAATATGATAGATATATTATTTTCTTTAGCAAAATCAAAAACGGCTCTCTTTAATACATTTTTCTTAAAAGTATCGACTTGAGAAAATGGTTCATCCAACAGAAGTACTGAAGGAGTTTGTGCTAGAGCTTTTGCTAAAGCTACTCTTTGTTTTTGACCTCCACTTAGTGAAATGGGTTTCTCATCAATATAGCTTGCCATGCCTACAATATCTAAAAGAAACATAATTCTATTTTGTTTCTCTTTTATATCTATATTAGAAAGGAATTTACCAACATTTTCTCCTACAGTAGCATAGGGCATCAGCCCAAACTCCTGTTCCAAATATTTAAATTCAGGTTCTCCAGGAACTAAATTCCCTTTAAATCCAGCTAATTTTCGTCCATTATAAAAAATTTCGCCGCTCTCCCACTCCAATAATCCGTAAATTAATTTTAAAACTGTACTTTTTCCACTTCCACTTTCCCCAACCAAGGCCAACATGTTCCCTTGCTGTAAGGTAAAAGATAGAGATTCTATGATTTTTTTATCTTCGGTATATGAAAAAAAGAGATTTTTAACTTCTAGCATATAAATCAATTTGTTAAATTCTTATGTATCCTTAATTGATCGCAAAGCGTATAATTTTGTAAATAATCAAGCATATTTTCACAAATTTAAAATTTTAATACTAAAAAATTTCTTTCGAACTTTTATTTATTTTTTCATCAATAACTTAAAAATAAAAAATATTTGAAATGATTAAAAATAAAATTTTATTTTTATCTCTATTTTTTAAAATATTATTTCTTAATAATCACTTATCCAGTAATTAAATTAATGTATCTTTCAGCATGCTTACTATTTATTATGTACATAAAAAATTGCAATTTTGCAGGTACAAAAATGTACCTCACGCATGAAAGTATGTATTGCTGAAAAACCAAGCGTTGCTAAAGATATTGCCCAAATTTTGGGGGCTAAAGAAAGAAAAGATGGATATTATCAAGGAAATGGATATCAGGTAACCTGGACTTTTGGGCATTTATGTACTTTAAAAGAGCCTCATGATTATAATCCGAATTGGAAATTCTGGTATTTGGAAGACCTTCCAATTATCCCCACAAATTTTGGTATCAAGCTCATATCAAATAAAGGAGTAGAAAAACAATTCAAAATTATAAAAAATCTGGTTTCCGAGTGTGACGAAGTAATAAATTGCGGAGATGCGGGACAAGAAGGAGAATTAATTCAACGGTGGGTATTATTAAAAGCCAAATGTAAAGTCCCTGTAAAACGTTTATGGATATCGTCGTTAACAGAACAGTCTATCAAAGAAGGATTTGAAAATCTCAAAGACTCTTCACTATATGAAAATCTATATTCAGCAGGTAGCGCTCGTGCCATTGGAGATTGGCTTTTGGGAATAAATGCCACTCGATTGTTTACTAAAAAATTTGCTTCCAATAAAACTCTACTATCAATTGGAAGAGTTCAAACACCTACCTTGGCCATGATTGTACAACGGCAGAAAGAAATTGAATCTTTTATTATTGAAGAATATTGGGAATTAAAAACTATCTATAAAGATGTTGAATTTAACGCCGATATTGACCGTTTAAAAACTGAAGAAAGAGCAAAAAAGGGATTAGAGTATTTACAAAAATATCCGTTTGAAATAATTTCTTTCGAAAAGAAAGAGGGAAAGGAAAAAAATCCAAGATTGTTTGATCTTACTTCTTTACAAGTCGAAGCAAATAAGAAATACGGTTATTCTGCAGATAATACCTTAAAATATATACAAAGTCTGTATGAAAAAAAGTTAGTTACATATCCTCGGGTAGATACAACTTATCTTTCTGAAGACTTATATCCAAAAATTCATGGAATTCTTTCCAGCATGAAATATTATGAAACCCTTATTTCTTTTCTTTTAAAGAATCCTATTCCTAAATCCAAAGCTGTATTCGATGACACCAAAGTAACCGATCATCATGCGATCATACCCACCGATGTATCGCCGGAAGGAATTTCATCTGATGAAAAAAAGATATATGATTTGGTAGCTCGAAGATTTATTGCTGCATTTTATCCAGAATGTAAGATTTCTAATACTTTGGTTACTTCAAAAGTTGGCGAAATCCCATTTAAAGCTAGTGGAAAACAAATTTTAGAACCTGGTTGGAGAATAATATATGAGCAAGATAAAAAGAATGAAAAAGAAGAAAATTTAATTCCTGTTTTTCAAGTCGGAGAAAGCGGGCCTCATAAACCGTTTATCCACCAAGGCAAGACTTCTCCACCTAAATATTATACGGAAGCCTCTTTATTGAGAAGTATGGAAACAGCCGGAAAGCAGGTTGAAGATGAAGAAATGAGAGAAGTATTAAAGGATAATGGAATTGGTAGACCATCAACTAGAGCAAATATCATTGAAACCTTACTTCATCGAAAGTACATTGAAAAAAAAAGGAAAAATATATATGCTACTCCAACAGGAATGGATTTGATAGATACTATACAAAGTGAATTATTGAAGAGTGTAGAGCTTACCGGACTTTGGGAAAAAAAACTTAGGTTAATTGAAAAAGGCACCTATTCTTCCGATCTTTTTAAAAAGGAACTCATAGAAATGGTAACTAATCTCACACAAGAAGTTAAAAATAGCCAATACCGTAGAATCTCAGTACAAGATAAAAAGAATGTAGAAAATAAGAATATTCATAAAAAATCAAACACTAATTCACAATCTGTGGAGGAATTGTTATGCCCTAAATGTAACGCTCGTAAGTTAATAAAAGGAAAATCTGCATACGGATGTTCCAATTATAAAAATTGTGATTTTACCGTTCCCTTTGAAATATACGGTAAAAAATTGTCTTTAAAGCAAATTTCTGATTTAATATGTAAAGGTAAAACTTCAAAAATAAAAGGCCTTATAAATCCGGAAACCCATGAGAAAACAGAAGGTATTTTATCTTTTGATAAAAATTTCGGAATAGTATTTGAATAATAGTTAAAGTATTAGTTGATTATATTATTTTAAAATTTAATTTATTTTTACAATCTTAATTAATTTTATTTTTTATGGGTTTTATAAAAGAATTTAAAGATTTTGCCTTACGTGGAAATGTTATCGATATGGCTGTTGGTGTAATTATCGGTGGTGCCTTTAATCAAATTATTACTTCTTTAGTGGAAGATATTATTACTCCTTTAGTTCTGAATCCTGCCCTTAAAATGGCAGATTTAACAGATTTAGCTAAATTAACCATTCCGGGTACAGCTATTAAGTACGGTAATTTTCTTTCTACATGTTTATCTTTTATAATTATAGCTTTTTGTCTATTTACCATGATTAAAGTAATTAATAAGCTTAATAAGAAAGATGAGAACAAAAAAGAACAAGATAATACACCAAAACCACCTTCCCAAGAAGAATTACTAACTGAAATAAGAGATTTGCTTAGAAATAAATAAAAAAAATCCTAACAAATGTTAGGATTTTTTTTATTAAAATTATTTTTTAAAATCTCATGCCTAATGTTAACACAAAATTATTTTGTGTATTATTAACTTTTCCAAAATAGGGCTTATTCAAATCAAGATTTACATTTGATCCATCAACTGTATAAAAATCACCAGATAGAGTCGTATGATAATCTGTTTTTATATTTTGATATCCTAAATCAACAAAAAACACCCCTATATCGTATCCTACACCAAAAGACAATTTATTTTTTTCTCCAGCTAAATAGTTTTTTACATATACCGGACTTGAATCATTATCCCATACACCGGCTATAGATTGATCTTTTATTGGAGAAGAGGCATAAGCATATCCAGCTCTTAATTTAAGTTCTTTGAATCTATATTCTAACCCTGCACGATATTCTTGAGAATTTCTAACATAATTATTTACAAAGTTATTGTTAAGTCTATAATCTACATCTCCTTTAAACTCCATATCCTTATTGAAATAATTAATAAAATCAAAATTAAATGCCAAAGAATTATCATCATCAAAAATATTTGATGCAAAAGCACCACTCAAAACAATTTTTCCCGGGGACACATTTTTATAACGATCATAATATATATAATCTTGGAAAAATTGTCCTTTATCATTAACACTATACACCCATCTATAATCATCCATATCAGACCACCAAATCGGAGTATGATAAGCAGCACCTAAACGTATTTCAGGTGTGATCTTCCCTATTACCCCTACATTTAATCCGAAACCGTTTGCTTCTTGACTATAAGGAGTTAATTGTTCATCAAATCTCATATATTCTCCGTCAACAGTGTTTCTATGACCGTATTCTGAGCTCCTATCAACATTTAAATAATGCCAATCAAAACCAATACCGAAATAAATTTTATCCATATAATTGGTAGCAAAACTCAATTTCAATTTTGATTTATATCCATCAGTATATTGATCGTAATTAGCCATCTCATAGGTCTGATTTACGTTATCTTTGTTAGGAAATAAATAATTTATTTTTGAATTGCGTGAAAAATACACATCATTATCTACCCTTTGGTAAGAAAAATTTACTCCAAAATTTACTTTAAGCAGATCTGATTCATCCCCCAATGCTAAAGCAATCCCCGCTGCGGGAACATTAAAGTTGGTATCTGTATTGGAATTTACACCATTACCCATAGTAGCTTTATTCTTATTTGACAATACACCCATCGAAATATTAGCTACAGAATTTCTAAAAATACCTAACCCGGCAGGATTGGTCTCTACAGCGCTTAAATCTCCTCCTAAAGCACCCATAGATTCTCCCATACCAATATATCGTGCTGTTCCTGAAGTATTATTGGAATTATCTCCAAAAATATTAAAAGCATCTGAAACGTCATTTGGATAAAATTGGGTTGTCTGAGATTTCACTGTCATGACTAATGATGAAAGAATAAATCCATATAACAATTTCTTATTCATAATTTGAGTTTTTTATTATTTATTATCTTCGACCTCCAATAGATCCTCCACGACTTCCTCCTCCAATAGATCCTCCACGACTTCCACTACTTATGGAACCTCCTCCTATTCCACCTCGACTTCCTGAGCTTGGAACTTGATAGGTTGGGGAAGACATACGCGTGGAACCGGAATCATAATTTCTAGATCCTCTTGTTACTCCATTAGATCTTGATCCGTTTGAATTACCTATAGTA
>NZ_JAMBJZ010000010.1:0-40510 GCF_025291155.1 Apibacter sp. | reverse complement strand
CCGAATATAGATTTGCTTATGGAAATGTCGGTATAAATTTAGCGTTAAGTAATTACGATGAAAATACATTTTCTTCCGTAGGGAATAAAAAAAACACAGGTTATGCAAGCAGATTTTATATAGATATAAAGAATGAAAAAAATAATTGGAAAAGTAATCTGAATTTATCCCATACATTTATTCAGAAAAATTTCCATATTTTAGAAAGAATACATGAGGTAGAATTTGATAGAGATTTTAATATTTCGCAAGAATTTAACGGCATAAATCAACATAAATTTAGTTTGAATTGGAAGAATGTTTTTTTTGATAAATGGATCGTAAATTACACTTTTAATTTATTAGACGAAAAAAACTTCTATACTGGTTATAAAAATGACATATTGCTAGGATATAGAAAAAAAAATACTGACTTTCATTCTAAAATAAGTTATTTGCATACTACACAACAAGACAGTATAAAATCAAATTTTATCAAATACACTACAGAATTTCATCATAAAATAGGAAGCCTGAAAACAGGCATAGGATATAAAGGAGAATCAAATAGAAATAAAAATAATTTAGTATCGGAATATACTTCTTCTAGTTTTAACTGGAATGAAATATATACTACTTTTTCTTTAGATAGTTTAAAAATAACCACAGAGTTAAAATTATATATTAGATCAGACGACTCAGTTCGCGTAGGTAAACTGAAGAATTTTACAACTTCCTATGGAAGTATACTAACTAATCATTTAATAAAAACTCAAAAACATAATTTATACTTAGATTTTCATTATAGAAAAGTTCATTATAGTAAAGCAGTATATAGTAATCAAAATGATGAAAATTACATATTAGGATCACTCCGTTGGAATAAAATATTATGTAATAATGGGGTACAATTAAATTCAGTTTATGAGTTATCTAGTGGACAAGAAGCGCAAAGAGAATTCAAATATGTGAAAGTAACAGATGGGAAAGGTATTTATAAATGGACGGATTATAATGGAAACGGAATAGAAGAGCTTGATGAATTTGAAGTTGCAGAATTTAGTGATCAAGCCCAATACATACGTGTATATACAGATAATATCAATTATGTAAAATCAAATAGCAATAAATTTATTTTTAGCTTACAAATATCGCCTTCAAGATTTTTACGATCAAGCTGGTGGGAAAGAATAGGATTACAATCGGCATTCCAATCAGTTTCATCGTATAAGAAAAAAAATAAAACAGCAGAATTAAATCCCTTCTCGAAGAGTGACCTTTTAACTCAAACGCAAAGTTTTACCACAAATTTATCTATTAATAGACTAAGTATTCATAAGTGGATGGCAACCTTTCAATATATGGAAAATAATAATACACAATATATATTTACAGGGAGAGAAAAAAGAAATAATGATAATTTTCAAGTGTTATTAAATTATAAACCATGGAAATTCTGGATTTTTGCCATTCAAAGTAATTTAATAAAGGATAAAAGTAGATCTCAACTTTTTTCAACCAAACGCTTTACTATAGAAACTACGGCAATAAATCCATCTGTAACCTATGAAATACAAAAAAATATTAGCTTAAGTACTTTAGTTAAATATCAAAACAAAAAAAATATATTAGGAAATGAACGTTTAGATTGGAGAGAGGTAGGTTTAGAATTACGTTGGAATGATGAAAAAAGAACCTCTCTTACAGGTAGTTATTCATACATTAAAAACGATTTAAAAGGGAATAACTATTCATTAGTTTCCAGTCAAATGATGGAAGGCTTACTAAGCGGAAAGAATAGTGTTTGGAAAATTTATCTTCAAAGAGAACTCAGTTCTGTCTTTACCTTGAATATAATCTATGACGGTCGTAAGAGTGAGGAATCCCAGGCAATCCATACGGGAAGTGTTCAGATAAGGGCTTCTTTCTAATAAAATTCAATAAAAATTTAATTTATTTAGAAAATTTATTTGAGCTAATAGAAAAGAATTTCTTGAATAAATCACATTTAATTTTTATTGCATAAATAAAGAACTATTTATAAATCAGGTCATAAATATCATGCAGATTTTTAAAAATATAACACCTATTTTCAATTTTATATAAAAAAATGTTTTTAAGAAAATAAAATTAGGGTATAACGAATGGTATATATTTGCGAAATTTATTACATTTGATACGTAAACTCTAATTATAAAAAACAAACGCTTATCATGAAAAAACTGATTTGGATTTTTTTTACTCTTGCAATAATAGTACAGGCTCAAGTAAAGAATCCTATCAAGTGGAAGTCTGAAATTAAGCATACTAAGGAAAATAAATACGAGGCCATATTTACAGCAATATTGGAACCTGGTTGGCATGTATATTCTAAAGATATTAAAGTAGAAAGTGCCATTCCTACTCAATTTGTGTACTCTGAAAACTCTTCTATTCGATTAGTAGGTCCAACCAAAGAAATAGGTAAAAAGATCGAAGAATACTCGGACGTATTTGAAGGAAACTTAATTTATTATTCTAATAAGGTAGAATATCGACAACAATTAGAGATTAAGGGTACTAATCCCGTAGTATTTGAAGCAGAAGTCGAATTTCAGATATGTAACGATAAAGTTTGTTTAGCACCTGATGTAGAATCTTTTACATTTACAATAACTCCGGAAGATAAATATGAAGAAAAAACTCAAATAATACAAAAAGATACAATTAAACATTCTTCGGTCGTATTAACTCCTAAAGTGGACTCTATCGATTCTGACCGAATGAAAGATTTTGTCGAATCTAAAACAGCAGTTAATACAATTAATAAAAATCAAATTATAATTCCCAGCTTAAATGTAGCAGAACCCATATCTAAAGAGTGTGGTGAGAAAATAATAAAAGAAGAGGGGAATATGTGGATTTTCGCATTTGGATTTTTTGGGGGATTGGTAGCTTTGTTAACTCCTTGCGTTTATCCCATGATTCCGTTGACCATATCCTATTTTACCAAACATGCTAAAAGTAAAAAGCAAGGGAAAAAAGATGCATTGATTTATGCCTTTTTCATCCTATTAATCTTTGTATTATTCACTTTACCATTTCATTTAATTAGTGGAATAAATTCCGATATTTTTAACCAAATAGCTACCAATATATGGTTAAACCTTATCTTTTTTATAATTTTTATTCTATTTGCATTTAGCTTTTTCGGTTATTACAATATCACACTTCCTAGTTGGATGGCTAATAAGTCCGATAAAGCTTCCGAATCGGGAGGGGTAATAGGATTATTTTTTATGGCATTAACTTTAGTCATAGTATCTTTCTCATGTACCGGACCTGTATTAGGAAGTATATTAGCCAATGCAATTCAAAATCCAAACCAATTGACCATGGCATTTGGAGGTTGCGGTTTGGCTTGGGCATTAGTTTTTGGCATATTTGCATTATTTCCACAATTTTTACATAACATGCCTAAATCCGGAGGATGGATGAATACAGTAAAAGTTGTCTTAGGATTTCTTGAATTAGCATTAGCGTTTAAATTTTTATCTAAGGCAGATTTAGTAGCAAAAACGTTCTTTTTGAAAAGAGAAATTTTTATTGCCATTTGGATTCTTATTTCCATATCAGTAGTGCTCTATTTATTAGGGGTAATTAAATTTCCTCATGACGATAAGCATCCAAAGATTGGAATTGGGCGAAAAATCTGGGCATGTATATTTATAGGTATAGCGGTATATATGCTTCCCGGATTGTTCCCTTCAAAAAAACCGAATTTAAAATTACTTAGTGGATTAACCCCACCCTTAAATATAAGTATTTATAAAAATAATCAGACAGAAGGAGTATTAGGACTTACCAGTGTACATGATTATTATGAAGCCATAGAAATTGCAAAAAAAGAAAATAAGCCTATATTAATTGACTTCACAGGATATGGATGCGAAAATTGTCGAAAAATGGAAGAATATGTTTGGAGTGAAACAGATATTTGGAATATCTTACATGATAAATTAATTATTGCATCACTGTACGTAGATGACTCAGAAGAATTACCAAAAAATGAACAAATAACTATAAGTTTGAAAGAGGGTCGAAAAAGAAAAATTAAAACGGTTGGAAATAAATGGTCTACTTTTCAAAGGGAGAACTTTAATTCTAACTCTCAACCATTTTATGTTTTGGTAACTCCGGATAGCCAAATAATAAATTTCCCAGTTGCCGGCTATATGGATAAAAAAGAATTTAAGAAATTTCTGCTATGTGGAATTAATGCTTATGAGGAGATGAAAAAATAGAACCAAATATTTATATTAAATGAAAATATTAATTAACTAATTGAGAACATATAGTATGAAAAAAAAATTAGTTGTATTAACAGGAGCAGGAATGAGTGCTGAAAGTGGTCTGAGCACTTTTAGAGACTCAGGTGGATTATGGGAAAATTATAATGTGCAAGAAGTTGCTTCCATAGAAGGATGGTATAAAAATCCGGAACTTGTTCAGAATTTTTATAATATGCGTAGAGCAGAATTGCAAAATCACGAACCCAACCAAGGACATTATTTGCTAAAAGAATTTGAATCCATTTTTGATATTTCAATCATAACGCAGAATGTTGATAATTTTCATGAAAGAGCTCAATCAACAAAAATTCTTCATTTACATGGGGAGCTTACAAAAGTGAGAAGCGAAACTAATGAATCATTAGTTTATGAAACCTTACAAGATGTTCATATGGGAGATTTAGCTGAAGATGGAGGACAATTAAGACCCCATATTGTATGGTTTGGTGAGATGGTGCCCGAAATGGAAAAGGCTATCGAAATAACTCAAAATGCAGATTTATTTCTTATTATAGGGAGTTCTTTACAGGTTTATCCAGCAGCATCTTTATTAGACTTCGTTCCTATAACCTCAAAAGTGTATGTAATCGATCCTAAACCTGTTGAAACAGCGTTACGAAATGATATTATATTCATTCAGAAAGGAGCATCCGAAGGATTGGAATATTTTAAAAATCATTATATCGAATAAAGAGTTACACTGGGGCATAATAAAATAATTTATATTAAATAATACGTATATGGTCAACATATACTTATAAATACAATTAATTATAATGATTAAGATAAAGTAAATTCTATGATATAATTTTATATATTTGAAAAAATAATAAAGTAGAAATTATGAATATTATTCTTTTTGATGGGAAAGAATACTCCGATCTGTTGCCGTTAACTTATACACGTCCTGTAGCAGAATTAAGAATGGGAATATTGACTTTTGCTGAAAGATGGAGATCAATATTCCAGACAGAGAAAATTTCATATTTGACTCAAGAATATCTTTCAAAAAAATATTCCCTTCATACAGAAGAACAAAATTTTTTCATTAACCCAACTTATTTCCCCTACCAAGAATTTATTCTCACACTTAAAAATTTAGAATTTGGAGAAGCTATCTATCATAATGAGGAACTAATAGCTTCAAAAACTACACTCGAAAATTTTCAATTAAATAAATTTGATAAGAAGAATAATATAGAATTCAAAGGAATTCATATACAATATCCATGGGACTTATTTACCTACAATGCAAAGGCTATAGCCTATGACTTTACATTAGTAACACAAGGAAGAAAATCAAAGGATTTATCTGATACGGTTAAAATTATAGGAGATCCATCACAAATTTTTATAGAAGATGGAGCTGTTGCAGAATGTGCGATTTTAAATACCAAAGAGGGGCCTATTTATCTAGGGAAGAATACAGAGGTTATGGAAGGTGCAATGATTCGAGGTTCGTTTGCCTTGTGTAAAGGTTCCAAAATAAATATGGGGGCAAAAGTCTATGGAGGAACAACTATAGGACCGTATTCCAAAGTAGGAGGAGAAGTAAATAATATTATAATATTGGGATATTCTAATAAGGGGCATGAAGGATTTTTAGGAAATTCGGTAATAGGGGAGTGGTGTAATCTTGGAGCCGATACAAATGCCTCTAATTTGAAGAATAATTATGCAGAAGTAAAGCTTTGGAATTATACCGCACGAAAATTTATAAACTCAGGATTGCAATTTGCCGGTATGATTATGGGCGATCATTCAAAATCTGCTATAAATACACAGTTTAATACAGGTACAGTAGTGGGAGTTTCTGCAAATATATTTACCCCAGGTTTTCCTCCAAACCTTATAAAATCATTTTCATGGGGAGGTAGGTCAGAAAGCCCTCTTTTCAAATTAGAACAAGTTTTTGAGGTAGCAGAACGGTCTATGAAAAGAAGAGGGATTGAATTATCAGAAGTAGATAAAGAAATAATAAAGTATATATATAATAACTATTAGGAATTTATATAAATTTAGCAAAAAAATAAGGTTTAAGATTCGATTTGGTTTGAATAAGTCAAATTTCATTAAGTTAAGTTTTTTGTAAGAAAAAAAAATTATAAATTTGCCCCTTGAATTAATTATATAAATTAATAATAAGATAGGATGGCTAGAACTTATAATAATGTTCTTGAGTTAATTAACAATACGCCGTTAGTTCGCTTAAATAGAGTAACAGAAGGGATGAAAGGTTCTTTTTTTGCAAAATTGGAATGTTATAATCCCGGACACTCAACTAAAGATAGAATTGCACTTCATATAATTGAAAATGCTGAAAAACAAGGTTTATTAAAGCCAGGTGCAACTATAGTGGAAACAACTTCAGGGAATACCGGTTTTTCCATAGCTATGGTAAGTATCGTTAAAGGCTATAAATGTATTTTAGCTGTAAGCGATAAAACAAAACCTGAAAAAATTTCATTTCTTAAAGCAATGGGAGCTAAAGTATATTTATGTCCGGCTAATGTTCCGGCAGATGACCCCAGATCCTATTATGAAGTTGCTAAACGAATAGCCGCGGATACCCCTAATTCGTTATATATTAATCAATATTTTAATCAAGAAAATACAAAATCTCATTATCTAAGTACAGGTCCTGAGATTTGGGAGCAGACCCAAGGTAAAATTACCCATCTTATAGGATGTACAGGAACAGGTGGAACTCTAACCGGTGCAGCACAGTTTCTAAAAGAAAAAAATCCTAATATTAAAGTGATAGGAGTAGATGCCGTAGGCTCAGTATTAAAAAAATACTTTGAAACAGGAGAAGTTGATCCTAATGAAATAAAGCCTTATCAAATAGAAGGTCTAGGTAAAAACCTAATACCTGGTGCATTGGATTTTTCCGTAATTGATAAATATGTTAAAGTATCAGATGAACCTAGTGCTTATGCTACAAGAGAGTTAGCGCTTAAAGAAGGAATGATGGTAGGCTATACGAGTGGAGCAAGTTTAACAGCGGCACGAACTGTCGCAGATACTTTTGATGAGAGTTCTGTAGCTGTTCTAATCTTTCCGGATCATGGATCAAGATATATGACTAAAGTTTTTAGTGATGAATGGATGTCATCTCAAGGTTTTGTTAATAGCAAATTGAATGGATTAGAATCACACGCTACTGTAGAAAAAATATAAGTAACTTTGGTTAAATAATAAAAATGGATATTTTTGAGAGAATAAAAAATAATCCCGGTCCTCTTGCTAAATATGCGGACTATGGGGAAGGTGAATATATATTTCCTGTTCTAGAAGGAGAAATCAGTCCGAGAATGAAATTCAAGGGTAAAGACATGATAGTCTGGAGCATTAATGATTATTTAGGACTAGCCAATCATCCTGAAGTAAGAAAAGCTGATGCCGAAGCTGCCGCTAAATATGGTATGGCGTATCCGATGGGTGCTCGTGCCATGTCTGGGCAGACCCATTACCATGAAGAATTGGAAAAACAACTTGCTGCTTTTGCTAATAAAGAGGCGGCATATCTTTTGAATTTCGGTTATCAAGGTATGCTATCAATAATTGATACTCTTGTTTCCAAAAATGATGTGATTGTTTATGACGTTGATAGCCATGCATGTATTGTAGATGGCGTAAGGCTTCATTTCGGTAAAAGATTTACCTATCAGCACAATGATATGGAAAGCTTAGAAAAAAACCTTAAAAGAGCAGTAAAAAACGCAGCAGAATCAGGGGGAGGAGTTTTGGTGATTACTGAAGGGGTTTTTGGAATGAGAGGTGAGCAAGGAAAATTAAAAGAAATCGTTGAGCTTAAAAAGAAATATAATTTTCGATTATTAGTAGATGATGCTCATGGTTTCGGTACGTTAGGTAAAACTGGAGCAGGTGCAGGTGAAGAACAAGGATGCCAAGACGGTATTGATGTTTATTTTTCTACCTTTGCAAAGTCTATGGCAGGAATTGGTGCATTTGTAGCATCTAATAAGGAAATTATCCGATATTTAAAATATAATCTACGTTCACAGATTTTTGCCAAATCACTTCCAATGCCTATGGTTATTGGGGCTTTAAAAAGATTGGAGTTACTGAAAAGTAAACCTGAACTTAAAGATAGATTATGGCATAATGTAAAAAAACTTCAAGAAGGCCTTAAAGAAAGAGGATTTGATATAGGCAAAACCAATACTTGTGTAACTCCTGTATACATGCAGGGAGATGCTATTGAAGCAACATTATTGATAAAAGATATCCGTGAAAATTATAAAATATTTACCAGTGTGGTAGTATATCCGGTTATACCAAAAGGAATGATTCTTTTACGTTTAATACCAACAGCTTCACACACAGATGAAGAAATAGATAAAACTCTTCAAGCATTCGAAGCTGTAAGAGACAAACTGGTGAATGGAGTATATAAGCAAGAAATGGCGGATTTAAATATTAATATAATTTAAATTAAATCATATTTATTTAAAAAAACCTGATTAGAATAGTAATCAGGTTTTTTTTATTTGATATTCAAATTATATTTTTATGTAAAAAAATGGATTGAGAACATTTGCTTTTATATATTTTTTATAAAATACACGCTTTTGAAATACCTATTTATTCTTTATTTTTAGAATCTATTGTTATAGTAACGGGGCCATCATTGATCAATGATACTTTCATATCTGCCCCAAAAACTCCTGTTTGAATAGATATTTTTAATAATTGACAAAGATAATCTTTGAATTTTTCATACATGGTCTTAGCATATTCATGTTTTGCTGCTTTTATATAGCTGGGCCTGTTTCCTTTTTTTGTAGATGCATGAAGGGTAAATTGACTAACTAATAATATGTCTCCTTGAATATCTAAGAGAGATTTATTCATGATACCTTTTTCGTCATTAAATATTCGTAAATTACAAATTTTATTAGCCAACCATTCTATATCCTCTTGATTATCCGCATCTTCAATGCCTAAAAATAATAGTAATCCTTGATTAATTTTACCCACTATTTTATTCTCAACCCTAACAGACGATTCTGAAACTCTTTGAATAACAACCCGCATTATCTATCAATGATTACAAATCGTTTAAAATCTTTGTTATCTCACTTAAATTGGGGGCTATAATAATATCCACCCTTCTATTTATAGCTTTTCCTGTAGCAGTAGAATTATTAGCTAATGGAGCGTATTCGCTCTTACCTGAAGCTGTCATTTGTTTGGGAGATACCCCTTCAGATTGAAGAATTTTGGTAATAGCAGTAGCGCGCATTACAGATAAGTCCCAATTGTCTTTTATGTTTCCGTTACCGGCATATTTATCAGAATCGGTATGTCCTTGAATTATAATATTTAGATTATTATCTTTAGATAAAACTTCGGAAAGGTCTTGTAGAGCTTTTATACCCTCGGCCTCTACAGTCCAGCTTGCCGATGGGAAAAGAAGCTTATTCTCCATAGAAACATAAATATTTCCTTCTTTTTCTTCGACGGTTATTCCTTTACCTTCATAATTTTTTAAAGCTATTTGTAGCTTGTTTTTTAATTTCGAAACTGATTCCTTTTGTTGTGAAATTAATCCTTCCAGTTCATTTATCCTTTTAATCTTTTCTTGTAATTGACCTTGGGTTTGTTCCAATTCATTTAGGATTTTTTTTCGAGATTGTTCGGTGGTTTGGACTTCGTTGGAAATTTGTGCATTTTTAGTCTTCAAATCTTCCATATCTTTCAGCTTAGTAGCATATTCAATTTGAAGATCCGAATATTCAGCATCTAATTGAGCTTTCTTTTTTGCAAGAGCTTCTTGCTGCTGTTGTAATGAAGAGTATTGGTCTGATAACGATTTTAATGCATCTTCTTTCTCCTGAATGGCTTTCTGACTTTTTCTTTCTCCCTGTAAGGATGCGTAATATTTTTTTTCTAATTCATCATATTTGGATTGCGGTACACATGAGGTAGCAATTACCAAAAGAGAAATAATGCAAGTTGCTTTTTTCATAATTAGATAATTTAATTAAAGATTTTGTAATTTATTTAGATCGAAATCTATCCCTACAGGGGCATGATCCGAATGAATGGCTTGTGTTAAAATATAAGCTCTTTGTAAATGTTTGACTAAGGGTTTAGTAACCAATGAATAATCTATTCGCCAACCTTTATTGTTGTTTCGCGCAGTTTTTACCCTATAAGTCCACCACGAATATTGAAAAGGTTCATGATTGAAAACGCGTAAGGTATCAACAAGATTACATTGTTTAAAAAATCGATCCATCCATTCCCTTTCTTCAGGTAGAAATCCTGAAACTTTAGCATTTCTTACTGGATCATTAATGTCGATGGCTTTGTGACAAATATTTATATCTCCGTTTATAATAAGATTTTGATAATCTTTTTCTAAGTTTTTAATATATTTTAATAAGTATTCGCAAAAGTCTAATTTAAATCCTAGACGAGCCATATTAGTTGCGGAAGGAACATAAACACTTATCACCGAATAATTGTTGAAATTTGCTTGCAATACTCTTCCTTCCTGATCATATTCTTGATTATCGCATCCATATTTTACAGATATAGGCTTTTCTTTTGATAATATAGCTACACCACTATACCCTTTTTTTTCAGCGGAAAACCAATAAGAATGATATCCTAAACTTTCAAATTGTGACACGTCAAATTGATCTGTGTGAGCTTTAATTTCTTGTAAGCAAAGTATATCAGGATTTGCCGATTTTATCCATTCTACTAAGCCTTTATTTATGGCGGCTCTTATTCCGTTAACATTGTAACTCAATAGTTTCATTTTACAAAAATACAGTTTTTTACACTTTGATTTTTTATAAATAGTATTCCTCTTTCTATTAAATTATAGTTAAATTTAAAATGTAACAAAAATTATGTGAAAAGAATTTTTGCTAAACGCAATAATATAAAAATATAATTTTATACTAAATAGAATAAAAAATAGTAAGTGAGCATCTATATTTATTTTAATTTGATTATTGAAAAATTAGTGCTCTATTCAAATGTTTATTTATAAAATACAATAAATATTTAATAATAAAGATATTATTATTTATATCCCTTTTATTATAAAAAAGCTTTGAAAATTTATTTTTTATATATTTATTTACTATTCTTAGCTATTCTCGGAAAATTTTTCAAAAAGGAACTGTTAATTTTTGCTGAAAATATATTAAACACTTCTGTAAAAATCACTTTAGCTAAACAAGATTCTATTACAATTACCACTCAATTAGATGATAAAAATTCTTTTATTTTCAAAGATTTGCATCCAGGATTATATAATATAAAATTGAAGAAAATGAAGAAGAGCTATATGCAGATTTTTTAATAATAAAAGAAAATATAGACTTAGGTACAATAAAGCTTTATAAAAGTAAAGAAATACAGCAAGTAATTATAAAGGGTAAAAATAAAATAATTGAGAGGAAAATAGACATAACGGTATTGAATGTAGAAAAATCTATGGTATCCACTTTAGGTACAGGTTTTAATGTATTAGTGAAGACTCCAAAAATAAAAGTTGAAGGGAATAATATCAAAATAATAGGGAAAAGTTTAGCTAAAATAATTGTTGATAACAGGTTAGTTGAACTATCAGGAGAATCGTTGAATAACTACTTAAAAAGTATCCCGTCAGATGAGGTAAGAAGTATAGAAATAATTACAAATCCATCCTATCAATATGATTCATAATTAAATAGCGGATTAATTAGTATTGTTTTTTAAAAAACAAAAAAGATTCATGGAATTTATCTTTACAAGTGGATGTAAAACAATCGCATTATACATTTTTTATTATTCCTTTATTGATTGGAAAGTAGTAACGAAATAATATTCAATATTCCGAATATAAATTGGATAATTTACAAATAGGAAAGATCAAAAATATTTGTTGGTTATTCTATTTTTCAACAGATAATTCCTTTTATTTGGATAAGAATAAAAATTTTATATTTAATATAAATTGGAATTTTAATTCAAAAGGGAAGGATGTAATAAGTGCTGTGAATTTTTATCATAGTGTAAATCTATCATTTAGAATGTTTTTCTTTAGTAAAAAATTACAAATTACTCTGGACAGGAGAAGATATTTTTTCAAACCAAAAAAACTGACTATACGGATTTTACAAATAATATTAAACAAATCTACCTTGGTATGGAGAGACCAATCATTATGTTCAACTTTCAAAAATATATAAGCTAATCAATTATTAACTTAATATAAAAAAAGAGAAATTCGAAAATGAAGACGGAAAGAATATTAAACGATACACAAAATTCTTAATAAAATAAGTGCTTAATTTTTCAAGTTTGTGCATGTAAATTAATTTTAAAATAAATTATTTAAATGAGAATTTTTCCTCTTAGAATCCGTAATATTTATTTTGTGATGACGCTACTATGGCTTTAAATTCTGAGAAATGAAAGGATTATTCATGATAATTTATAAAAATTATTTAAGGAGGAGAACTATAATTATTATTGCCAAACGGCTATCAACTGTAAAAAAGCAGATCAAGTTAAAATGGTAAAACCGAGTGAATCATAGAAACAGAATATCATAACCAATTAGTAAAACTTAAATTAAAATAATATAAATGGGTAAGAATCAGTTTAAATTATGATTCCAAACTTTCTAAAAATTCAATTACTGGAGTAAAAGAAATATCCTCAATAACCTTAAAAAAATCTATTTCATCCTGGTGAGGCAAAAAGTCAGATATAATCCGTATGATGAAATCATGGGGTCTTTTCAAATACATGAAACTATAATCTTCCATGTTAATAAGCGTGCCAATCGGTAAATGGGAAGTGGTCACAAATTTATCGGAAGTAAGGGAAGTGAGAGTAGGGAATTGGGTACGGGAAGCGGAAAGTAACAATTTTCCATTTTCAAAAATTTCACCCGAATATCCATATAAAGAAGAAGCTACTACCTCTACTAAGCAGCCTTTTTGTAATTCTTTAGGCATGGTTTGTTCAATTCCGGTTATTGCCGTGAAACCCACTAAAATATCTAAATCGGATTTTGGTTTATTGACCAGGGATTTTGCAATTTTCTCACGACCAATTCCAGTTACAATGACTTCATATGAATGCTTTAGCGATGAAAACTCTGTTATAGCATCCATTATTTTTTGATTTTCTTCCCGCATAGGGGTAAATAAATTAATTCTCATATTTCTATTCCTGATTTAAATAATTGAAATATTCTCGTAAAAGATTTGAATTTGGCTGTCCTGCTGTATTAATTTCCAATAATTTAGGTCTATGGGAAGAATTAAAAAATGACTCTAAGTGTTTTACTAACTCTTCTTGATTATGAGCTTGTAAATACTCAAAATTATATTCTTTAGCTAGTAGTTGAGCAGTACGGTCGTGATGAGTGACAAAAAATTCATCTAAAGCATTTGATGTATCGGGTCCCGGAATGATTTTAAAAATATCTCCACCTCCATTATTTATGAGAATAATTCTAAATGTATGAGGGATGTATTTATTCCATAAAGCATTAGAATCATAAAAGAAACCAATGTCGCCGGTTATTAAAACAGTAGGATGGTGATCGGCAACGGCAAAGCCGACTGCAGTGGAAGTAGATCCATCAATACCACTGGCTCCTCGGTTGCAAAATATTTTATTTTTAGAATTAAAATTAAATAATTGCGCATATCTAATCATGGAACTATTGGATAGTTGAAGATTATACGAATCAGGTATTTTTTTATCCAAGGTTTTTATTACCCATAAGTCTGAAAACGGAAGATGAGCAACAAATTCATGATGTCTTTGTTCGCGTTCATTCTTTAATTGTTTCCAGAGTAATGAATAAGTAGAAGTTTTTGGCGAAATTTTCACTAATTTCTTTAAAAAAATAACGGGATTTTCTTCTATTTTTTCAGTTAAAGAAAAATAGGTGTCGGGATGCCAAAATTCATCCAAATGCCAATGTGCCTGTAAATTTGATTTACGTAAAAAATCTTTAATTTTCTTGGAAACGATATTCTGTCCTATGGTAAGAAGTAGATCGGGTTTATACTCTTCCATCTTATCTTCACCGAATGGGAACATATAGCGATCGATAGTAGGATAAAATTTGCTGGAGTTGAGATTTGATGTAATTTCAGTAAGAATAATCGTATCTTCTCTATCAGCCAATCTTTCAAGCAAATGAGTAAGCTTCGAATTAGGTTGTTGCATTCCTACAAGGATCATCTTTTTAGAATAATGATTCCAAGTAGGTAATAGAGGAGAATATAAGTCCGAATTATAGCTTTTATACGGAAGAGCTAGTTTGTCAATAATAATTTCTATTTTTTCAGTTTGTTTGTATAATGGTTCTGAAAATGGAATATTTATATGTACCGGTCCGGATTTTAAGATACACGTATGTAATGCTTTTTTTAAATCCAGGAAATTTTGTGTAATTGATTCTTCATTTTCCGATTCAGATAGCTGAAAAGATCCATAAATATGGTTACTGTAAATGTTTTTTTGTCGAATTGTTTGTCCGTCAAAAATATCTACATAATTCTCGGGTCTGTCTGCTGTAAGTACTAATAAAGGAACATTCTGGTAGAACGCTTCAATAATGGCCGGATAATAATTGGCCGAAGCCGTTCCACTGGTGCAACAGATGACTACTGGCTTTTTTTTGGATTGAGCCATACCTAAAGCAAAAAATGCGGCAGAACGTTCATCGACTATACTATAGCAAGTATACTCTTTATGATTTGTAAAATGTATGGTTAAAGGCGCATTTCTGGAGCCAGGAGAAATGATAATGTCAGTAATATCGTATCGATATAAAACTTCTCCTAATAATTGTACTGATAATTTATTGCTATACATATTTTAATAAGTTAAAAAAAGAAAGAGATTAAAATTTTTAATCTCTTATTTATAATACCTTATCCATATATTTTGTTTAATAAGTAAGCATACCACCGTTCACATTAAGTACATGTCCGGTAACATAACTTGATAGATCACTGGCAAGATATAGACAAGCGTTGGCAATATCTTCCGGTGTTCCACCTCTTTTTAGAGGAATATTGTCTCTCCATTCTTGAATAGTTTTTTCATCTAATGCTTCCGTCATTTCGGTTTCGATGAATCCCGGAGCAACTACATTGCAACGAATATTTCTTGATCCCAATTCTAATGCTATTGATTTAGAGAAACCAATAATTCCTGCTTTGGATGCGGCATAATTCGCTTGTCCAGCGTTTCCTTTCACACCAACTACAGAGCTCATATTGATAATCGACCCTTTTTTTTGTTTCATCATAGGTTTGACGATTGCTTTGGTAAGATTAAATACCGAATCAAGATTTATACGGATCACTTCATCCCAATCTTCTTTATTCATTCTTAATAGTAAGTTATCTTTGGTAATCCCTGCATTATTAACTACGATATCTATCTGACCGAATTCTTTGATAACATCATCTGCAAGTTTTTGTGCTGATTCAAAATCAGAAGCATCTGATTGGAATCCTTTTACTTTAGTAAGGTTACCAAGCTCTTTTTGCAATTCTTCTGCTTTAGCGACAGATGATGCATATGTGAAAGCAATCTGAGCCCCGTTTTTAGCAAATACTTCTGCAATTCCTTTTCCGATTCCTCTGGTTGCTCCGGTAATTATAGCGGTTTTTCCTTCAAGCAATTTCATATAGTAATCTTATTTTTTTTCAAATATAATACTTTTGTCATTATCAAGGTATTTTTAAAATTATACTGCAATATATTTTAATGATTTGAAAACCATAGGGGTTAAATTTTTATATTTATTTCAAAATAAATTTCCATAACTAGTAATTGTTACATTTTTTAGGAATTTAAAAAATTAATCTATTATAATTCTTTAAAGATTAAATTTTTGTTCAACAAATGATTTAATAAGATTTACACTTTTTTCAATTCCTAAAACAGAAGAGTTTATGCAAAGGTGATAAGAATTTGCATGCCCCCAATTTTTTTTATTATAGAAGTTATAATATTCTTTTCTTTTTCTATCTATTTTTAAATTTAATTCTTCAGCCTCTTTTAACGAAATATTTTTTCTCTGAGAAGTTCTCCTAATGCGGTCTTCTTTGTTAGCGGTTATGAATATATCGATTCGTCTTTCGAATTCACGTAAAATATAATCGGAACATCTACCCACAAATAAAGCGGAACCTTTACGAGCTTCCTCTTTAATAATTTCACTTTGTATTTCAAATAAATTTTCGTTTCCTAAATAATTTTTAGAAAGTTGCATTCCTAAGAAATTTTCGAAAAAGCTATAACAATTTTTTTCATCTGCTTGCTCAAAAATCTCGGGATTTAAACCACTTTCTATAGAAGCTAAATTGATGATTTCCTTATCATAATAAGAGATGTGTAAAGCATCAGCAAGTTTCTTTCCAATTTGCCGGCCACCGCTTCCCAACTGTCGACCAATGGTAATAAAATATTTTTCTGTCATAACATATCTATATTAGTTTATCAGGATTTCGGTTTAGTAAATTCTTTGTATTGTTTAAGCAGCATAATTGCAGCCAAAATAGTAGCGAAAAAATCTGCTGCAGGCATACTTATCCATATTCCTGCAATACCAAAAAATCTAGGGAGAATTAATAGAAAAGGGATTAAAAACAAAATTTGACGTGTTAATGACAAAATAATAGCCTTTTTAGCCATTCCTATACTTTGGAAAAATGTTGAAGTAACGATTTGAAAACCTACAATGGGATAGCAAATAAAAACTATTCTCAGCCCTAGAGATGCAATATCGATGAGTTCTTTATCAGTTGTAAATATGGAAGCTACCGCATGAGGAACAGACTCAACTATAATAAATCCTGTACACATGATTAGGGTTGCAATTAATATCGTTTTTTTTAATACTTCTGTAACTCTCGAATATAATTTTGCTCCGAAATTATATCCGGCAATAGGTTGCATACCTTGATTTAGTCCCAATACAACGGTTACAAATAGAAAAGCGATCCTATTAACAATTCCATAAGCTCCAACGGCAAGATCTCCTCCGTATTTTAATAATCCCTGATTTATAATTATCACAATAACAGATGCAGCAGCATTCATTAAGAAAGGAGACATACCAATCGATAAAGAGTCTTTTACTATATATTTATTTAATTTAAATATGCCTTTTTGAATATGAATAAAATTATTCTTATCGCAAAATAAATAGATCTGCCATATTAATATAGTTGTTTGTGAAATGATAGTTGCATATGCGCTTCCCTGGATACCCCAGCCAAATACAAATATGAATAAGGGATTTAAAACTAGATTTATGAGTACTGTAAATATGGTTGCATACATAGACTGTTTGGGTTTCCCGGAAGAGCGCAACATTGAATTTAATCCGAGATACATATGAGTGATCACGTTTCCTGACAGAATTATAACCATGAAATCATGGGCATAAGGAAGTGTTTTTTTGCTGGCACCGAAAAAGTATAATATAGGGTCTAGAAATAGTAAGGAAACAATAGTAAAGGAAATACCAATAATTAAATTCATAATGAATACGTTTCCTAAAATGCTGTTTGCCGTAGTATAATCCTTTTGGCCTAATCGGACAGAAAGTAAAGTAGCGGCACCGGCTCCTACAAGAGAGCCGAAAGCAGCGGCAAGATTCATGAGGGGAAAGGTGATAGCTAATCCGGAAATAGCCAATGGTCCGACTCCATGTCCTATAAAAATGCTATCGGTAATATTATAAAGAGAGGAGGCTATCATTGCTATGATAGCAGGGATGGCATATTGCTTTAATAATTTTCCAATATTCTCAGTTCCTAATTCAATAGGAGTACCGGTTAATCTCATATTTTAGTTATCTTAATTTTAAAAGGTTATAAAATTGTCAAATGAAGTAAATAGGTCGCGCTATAAAATTAATAATTTTTTATATAATGTGATTATACACACATAAATAAATATACTGCATTAATGAACACTAAATAAAATAGCAGCTAATAAGCTGCTACATGGATGTATTGTTGGATTATTTCATTGTTTAATCTTCTTGAATAAGACTTTCACCTTTTTCCCCATACTTTTTTGCTCTATCTTTTAGATATTCAGCCTCATTTTTACCCACATCAACCATATTGTTTAAATTTTTCTTAGTTTTAGAGGTAAATTTATTTAGTTCATTAGATACTTGATCGAAAAAACCATCTTCTTGCATCTTTCTGGCGATATATCCAATAGCTGCACCCAAGAAAGTTCCTAAAATTATTTTTTTCATGACATTTTATTATAAGGTTATTTTGTTCTAAATAATGATATAATCCATAAAAGGGCTACAGAACCAATTACAGACATTAAAAGCATTCCTAATTTACCACCACTGGAAAAACCAAATAGGCTGTAAATCCATCCGCCGAGTATACTTCCAATAAGACCGACAAGCAAATTGACAAACATGCCGAAGCCGCTTCCGCGCATAATTCTTCCTGCAATAAAACCGGCTATAATTCCAATAATTATAGACCATAAAATACCCATTCCTTGCATTAATATAAAATTTTTATATGTTTTTAATATTTTTTGTTAATGAAAGAAGTGTAATTATCTTGTAGTTTTTTTATATCTTAAACAATAAATATGCCATCTAAATCACATTTTAATGTGATTATTTTAGAATATTATAAAATAAACTTATTGTGAGATAAATCACATAAACTAAAATGAAATTGGTTCTTATTGAATGAAGATTCTTAAATTCTTACTAATTATATTAAATAAATAAGGATATAAATTGGTAATGTAAATAACTTTAGATAAAATTTTTTATAATAAAATTTACAAAACTGTAAATAAGATGGGGCGCAGTATTATATAAAAAAAGTAACAGTTTTTACTAAAAAACAGTTACTTTTTCTATAGTTTAAATTGATATCATTTAAAATATCGAATATATAAACTGTATACTATTGTATATCTTTAGCTACTTTTCCAACAGTTAATCCTTGTACTAAAATAGAAAATACGACTACTACATAAGTAACGGCTATAATAGTTTCCTTATAATCACTGTCTGGAACGGTAAGCGCTAAAGCTATTGAAACACCACCTCTTAATCCTCCCCAAACCAATACAGCAATAGTTCCTTTACTGAACTTTTCTTTAAAAGGAATAATTATTGTAGGGATTTTAATTGAAATGTATCTGGCAAATAAAACTATAATAATGCATATAATACCTAAAAGCCAGTAATGAATCAAATCATCAATAAGTAAAAGTTGAAATCCCATAAAAAGGAATAAAATAGCATTCATAACCTCATCTATCAATTCCCAGAAGTACCCTACGCTGCTTTTTTCAGTAGTTCCTAATTTTCTTCTTGATTCTCCTATGATTAGTCCGGCACCTACCATAGCAAGTGGCGCAGAGGTATGCAACGATCTAGCTATAAGATATCCTCCCATAACAACGGCCAAGGTAATTAATACAGAAACTTTATAATCGTTAGAAGTTCTTATGGCATAGGCAGCAAGGTAACCAAGTGCAGTTCCTAATAATAAACCGCCTATAGCCTCTCTTAAAAATAAATCAAATATATGGGCAAATGATAAATCCATATGTCCGGTAGCCACAACAACTGGGTTATTAGCAAGATTCGCTAATATTGCAAATAACACTACGGCTACCCCATCATTAAGCAATGATTCTCCGGCAATTTTGGTTTCTAATGATTTTGAAACATTAGCCTGTTTCAATATACTTAATACAGCAATTGGGTCTGTAGGTGAAATTAATGCTCCAAAAAGTAAGCAATAAATTAAAGGTATTTCGGTATGTACATTTATAATCGGAAGAAGGTAATTAGAAGTGTAATAAAGTCCTGTTCCCACTACTATCGCAGATATTATCACTCCCAATGTGGAAAATATTATTACAGGAAGCCTTTGCTCTTTTAAATCTGACATATTAATATGTATAGCTCCGGCAAAAAGCAGGAAATTTAACATACATCCCATCAATATTTCAGTAAAATCAAATCCTTTGATTAGGGAAGCAATATCATTTAAAGGTTTTGAAGTAAGACTCCCTAAAAGAACTAAAATAATTGACATAATTAATGCGATGATCATAATTCCAATAGTAGATGGAAATTTTAAAAATCTAACATTAATATATGAAAAAATAGCAGCTAAAATAATAAGAATTGAAAATGAGTAGTATAATTCCATGAAATTAAATAAAATTTTTTGCAAAGATAAGAAATAAAATTAGAGTAAAAATAAAATGAAAATAGTAAACCAATTTAAAAAATGAAAAAATTATATATTTATATTATAATTCCAATTAATATAGTTTGATTATTTTATAAAAATAAAAAAGCGTTCAGTTTTTTGAACACTTTTTTTATTTGAGGAGATTAGGTTTTTATGAGTTCAGAGGTCATTTACTCGCATCGTTCAAGGCCGTAATATCTTCTTTGGAAAGCTGTAAATCCACGGCTTTTAATATGTCTAATTGTCCTAGTTTGGAAGCACTTGCAATTGGAGCGGTCACACTGGGTCTTTGAATGATCCAAGCTATGGATACTTGAGCCGGTGTAGCGCTATTTCTTGCAGCTACATCTTCTAAAGTTTTAATAATTCTCAAACCTCTATCATTTAGATATTTTTTTAATCCTTCTCCTCTTTTGCTTTTATTCAAATCTTCTTCTGAATGATATTTACCGGTTAGAAAACCACTTGCCAAAGAATAATACGTCATAACCCCCAACTTATATTTTTCAGCTAACGGTTCATATTCCTTTTCATATTTCTCACGATCATATAAATTATATTCTGGTTGTAATACTGAATAGGAGGGAAGGTTATTGGTTTTGCTTATTTCTAAGGATTGTAATATTCTTTTTGTAGTCATGTTGGAAACGCCTATATAACGTATTTTACCTTCTTTGATCAATTGTTGATAGGCCTCTAGAACTTCTTCAATAGATGTGTCAGGGTCATCAAAGTGAGTAAAATATAAGTCTATATAATCAGTTTGTAAACGTTTTAACGATTCTTCAATCTCTGAGAGAATGTATGATTTTTTTAAGCCTTTATGAATACTGTCTATTTCTCCACCTACTTTAGAAGTAATTACTAACTTGTCTCTGTTTCCTCTCCGATTAATCCATTTTCCAATGATCGTTTCGGATTCTCCTCCTTTATTTCCGGGTACCCATGCAGAATATACATCAGCCGTATCAATAAAATTAAAACCTAATTCTGTATATTGATCTAATAATTCAAAAGAAGTATTCTCATCGGCAGTCCAACCAAAAACATTCCCTCCAAAAGCAAAAGGATAAACTTCTAAATCAGTCGGACCTAATTTTCTCTTTTCCATAATCATATGATTTAATATGTCTGTATAAAATCTAAAATTATACCAAATAAATACAGAAAAGTGTCATTTATTTTTTACAATTTTAAAGTAAATCATTTCTAGTGCCTTATTAGTAATCCGGCTAATCATTTCATCTCTTGTTACGTTAGGATAATAGTACTTTGTTGCATATGTTTTTCCATTCATATATAAACCTACATAAGCCAATCCTACAGGATCATTAAATTCATCGGATCCTGGACCGGCTATTCCTGTAGTAGAAATGGCAACCGTTGAATTAAACAAACTAGCACATTTATTAGCCATTTCTTTTGCTATTTCTTCACTAACTACTTTATGAACATCGATGTAAGATTCGGGAATTTGTAAAATACTTTCCTTGATTTTTGAACTATAAGCTGTTATACCTCCTTTGTAATAAGAAGAAGATCCAGCTAAATAAGTAATCTTGTGGGAGATATTTCCTCCGGTAATACTTTCTGCTACTGACAAAGTCAGATGGTTTTTTGTAAAGAAATCTGCAATGATTTCAACAATATTTGTAGTTTGGACAGATATAAGGTTTTCCTTGAGTATTGAAGATAGCTTTTCAATTTCATTGGTTATAGCCTTTTCCAATATTTCTTTATTATTTCCCTTAGCGCTAAGTCTAAGCTCAATTCGCGCACCCGATGGTAAATACGATAGTGATATGAAATCAGGTAGGTGGCTTTCCCAATTGTTCAAGGTAATGGCTAAATCACTTTCAGGATAGTTAACTACGATTACGGAACGTCTTACAATATAAGGTAATTTATATTCCTTTTTTATTTTTGGAATTATAAATTCATCAATCATAGCTTGAGTTTCATAAGGTACTCCGGGTAAATTAATTAATACCTTATTAAATTTTTTTGTCCATAAAATTGGAGCGGTGCCGTATCGATTTATGATAACTTCTGAACTTGAAGGAACCATTGCTTGTTTTTTAGTCAAGTCATTCATAGTGCGACCATTAGTGCAATATAATTTCGTAATGAAATCTAAAGTTTTTTGGTTTAGAATCAATTCGTCGCATAAAAAGTTAGCAATGGTCTGTTTGGTTCTGTCATCCTTAGTAGGGCCTAATCCTCCGGTAGTTATTATAAAATCATTATCAGAAGCAAAAGCGTCCGTTAATTTTTTTATAATTGAATTCGGATTATCGGAAATAGTTGAAATCTGGCTGACAGAAATTCCTATTTGGTCAAGTTTTTTAGCAATAAAATTAGAATTTGTATCTAAAGTTCTCCCGGAAAGAATTTCATCTCCAATAACAATAATATAAGCTTTCATTACATCGGTTTTTAATTAACAAAATTAGATAATTTTATGAAATATTTGTATAGATTTTATAGTATTATATTTTGTAAACAATAAATATTTCAATATTAGCAGTCAATCAAGCAAATAATTTGTATATAAGTAGACCTATAAGATACAGGTAGGTAGTAAACAAAGAAATAATCAGCCATAGAAATAATATTTCTTAAATTTGAGCTTTTAATTCTACCTATTATTTAGAAATTTTATCGTAATTCTAAAAAAATGAAAATTATTTGATGCAAAACATTTACAGTAAATACACATAAAATAAACTTTATGATAAACACAGTCATTTTTGATATGGACGGGGTAATCGTAAATACGGAGCCCATTCATGAATTATCATTTAAAAAGCATTTTAAAGATATCGGATTGAATATATCACAAGAAGAATATGAGACCTTTAGAGGATTATCAACGAAAAATTTATATCAAAATTTAAAACAGAAATATGGATTAAAACAAGGAATTGAAGAATTGGTTCAGCAAAAAAGGGATATATTCAATAAAATTTTCCAAGAAGATGAGGAACTCGATTTATTGCCAGGGGTAAGAAATCTTATTGAAGATTTATATAGAAATAATTTTCAAGTAATATTAGCTACATCTTCTGCAAGAGTAACTTTAACAAAAGTTTTAGACCGATTCCGATTATTTCCTTATTTTAAACATATCGTAAGTGGTGAAGATTTTCCAAAATCCAAACCTGATCCGGCTATCTTTTTGGAGGCAGTTAGATTATCAGGTCAACCCAAAGAAAATTGTATAGTCATAGAAGACTCGACTAACGGAGTTATTGCAGCCAATAAAGCTGGAATATTATGTGTTGGTTATCAGAGTGATGCTTCAGGTAATCAAGATTTGTCTACTGCAAATTTGATAATAAATGATTTCTCAATGCTAAATTCCAATAATATCGATTCAATTTTTTTAATTAAATAACTTTAATATATTTGTTTAAATTCTTTTTAAAGTGAAAAAAAATTTTGAAATTCTTAGAACCTATCGCAGATCATTAGTAAAAGAAATTGATGATTTAGATATGGATCAAATACAAAAGATTCCGAAAGGTTTTAAAAATAATATATTTTGGAATGTTGCTCATATATTGGTTTCTCAACAAATCTTGCATTATACGATGTCAGGACTGACCCCGCTTATAACCAATGACTGGATTGAAAATTATCAAAAAGGAACTTATCCTAGATTTATAAATACAGAAGACGAAATTCAATATTTAAAGGATAAACTTATTACTTCCATTGACCAATTAGAAAGTGATTATAATGAAAATAAATTCATATCGTACACGAAATATGAATCTCAAATGGGATTTGAAATTTCATCAATTGAAGATGCTATAACTCTTAACAATACTCATGAAGCCATGCATTATGGAATTGTTATTACTATGAAAAAGCTAGTTTGATAAAGGTATCTTTTGTAAAGAATATATAATAAAAAACACATACATGAATTCTGTATGTGTTTTTTATATAAAATATATTTTATAATTTAAGATAAGGCTTCCGTAATCTGAGGAATAATTTGCTTTTTACGAGAAACCACTCCTTTTAGGATTGCTTCGCCGTTACTTAATTTAACTCCAAACGCCTTTTCCGCAGCAGATGCAGCATTTCCCATTGCTAATATTTTAGAATCACTATCTAAAATATTAGTAATTACCAATAAGAAGAGATTGTATCCCTGAGTATTTATTTCCTTGGAGATAGTATCTTCAATACTGTCTTTTTTAGAAAAGACATCATCGTAATCGATAGTATTTACTTGAGCAACACGTATTTTATTTCCGTTAACTTCGAAAGATTTAGCATCAAGAGAAATCAGTTCTTCAGCAGATTTATTTGAAAGATTAGTTCCGGCTTTAAGAAAATCTAGTCCGTATTTTTCAGCTTCAATTCCTGCAATTTTTGCCAATTCTTGAGCCGCATTAATATCTTCTTGTGTGCATGTCGGAGATTTAAATAACAAAGTATCGGAAATAATTCCGGATAACATCAACCCTGCTATAGCAGGTGGAATATCAACGGAGTTTTCCTTGTACATTTTCAGAATTATAGTTTGAGTGCATCCTACCGGCTCGGCGCGATAATATAAAGGAACCGAAGTATGAAAATTTGCAATACGATGGTGATCAATTACAGCTAATATATTTAATTCTTCGATATCTGAAATAGATTGTTGGAATTCATTATGGTCTACCAATATGATATCTTTGGTCTCATCAGAGGCTCTGGAAATAATTCTTGGAGCGTTTATTTTAAAATAATCAAGAGCAAACTGGGTTTCCTCATTAGGGGTACCTAGAGCAACTGCCTCTGTATTTTTACCTAAACTATTTTGCAAATAAGAGAAGGAAATAGCAGAAGTAATTGTATCTGTATCAGGATTTTGATGCCCTGTAATTAATACTTTATTCATGATAGATAAAATTAGATGTTTTTTTAAATCATGTATTTATAAATAAACATGTTGTTTTTATATTATTTAATACAAAAGCAAATATACATTTTTAAACTTTTTTTGCAAAGAAACGTACATTCTAATTACTTACTGTATTACATATTTTTAAATTAACTAAAACTTTTATATTTTTGCAAATATTACAAGTAACGGATATGTTTCAGAATTTACAAGATAAATTAGATAAAGCACTACATAACATCAGCGGACGTGGAAAGATTACCGAAATAAATGTTGCAGAAACCGTAAAGGAGATTAGAAGAGCTTTGGTTGATGCAGACGTTAGCTATAAAGTTGCCAAAGATTTAACCAAAAGAATCCAAGATAAGGCTTTGGGGCAGAATGTACTTACTTCAGTTACACCTGGTCAACTTATGGTTAAGATCGTACACGATGAATTGGCCGATCTAATGGGAGGAGAAAATGTCGGAATAAACTTATCCGGGAATCCTTCAGTGATATTAATAGCCGGATTACAAGGTTCCGGTAAAACCACCTTTTCAGGGAAATTAGCCAATTTTCTAAAAACAAAAAAACAAAAGAAAGTTTTGTTAGTAGCTTGTGACGTTTATCGTCCGGCAGCTATTGATCAATTAAAAGTTTTAGGAGATCAGATAGGAGTAGAAGTATATACTGAACTTGACAATAAAAATCCGGTTGAAATATCCAGCCATGCTATAGAATATGCTAAACAAAATAGATTTAATGTAGTTATAATCGATACGGCTGGACGTTTGGCAATAGATGAAAATATGATGAATGAAATCAGAAATGTTCATCAGAAAGTTAAGCCTGACGAAACCTTATTTGTTGTAGATTCCATGACAGGACAAGATGCAGTGAATACAGCAAAAGCTTTTAACGATGTGCTGAACTATGATGGAGTAGTATTAACTAAATTGGATGGTGATACTCGTGGTGGAGCTGCTTTGACAATACGCACAGTAGTTCAAAAGCCGATCAAATTTATTTCTACCGGAGAAAAAATGGAAGCGTTAGATATTTTCTATCCGTCTCGTATGGCAGATCGTATTTTAGGAATGGGGGACGTGGTATCTTTAGTGGAAAGAGCACAGGAGCAATTCGATGAGGAAGAAGCGCGTAAGCTACAGAAAAAGATAGCTAAAAACCAATTTGGTTTTGATGATTTTCTAAATCAAATAAAGCAGATTAAAAGAATGGGAAACATGAAAGATTTGCTTGGAATGATTCCCGGTGCAGGAAAAGCTTTAAAAGATATTAATATAGACGATGATGCTTTTAAGCATATTGAAGCATTGATTTATTCCATGACACCGGAAGAAAGAAGAAATCCGGCAATCATTACAACTTCCAGAAAGAACAGGATAGCTAAAGGGAGCGGAAGAAGCATACAAGATATCAATCAACTGTTGAAACAGTTCGAACAGATGAGTAAAATGATGAAGATGATGCAAACTCCACAAGGTAGGATGATGATGCAGGCTATGGCTAAGCAAATGTCAGGAGGAAAACCCTTTTAATAGAGGTTTACCCATTATAATATTTTAATAAGGACCAATGTAAAGCTTCTATAATCATTTATTTTTTTAAATGATTTAGAGCTTTATTTCCTCAATAAAAATTAAAATTCACATATCATAATAATAGTTTCTTTATTCTTCATATTCAATAATTTGATTTCAATGACACATTTTCAAGAATAAGAATAAAAAATATTTTATTCTCAGATATAAGTTGAGAATATCATTTACCAATATAAATAAGAAGTTCCCCTTTAGTATAACAAATACTAACTTTATCATCACAGGCGACATTACGTGTCCCTATCCTTTGAGGTAATAGGAGTGTTTCTCCGAATAACGGATATTGTAATCCTTGAGTATAAATATTTTTAGCCTCAAAAAAAGGAATTAAAGAAATAATTTTCCCTTTTACCCCTTTAAGCTTAGTTTTCTTATTGGAAAAAAAGAATTTTGAAAAATCATCGTAGAAGGTTATTCGAAGTTTATTTTTAAAAAATAAAGCGGTAGACAAATTTCCTATGAAATGATCGCTTTCTTTTCCACTTCCTCCATATACATCTACTTCTAATATATTTTGTTTTAATAAAAGCTCTAATGCCTTATGAAAATCAGTCTTATTTTGATCCGGCGTTTCAATTATTTTAATTGACGAAGTAATATTTGATGAATTAATACTATCCAAATCCCCTGATATATAAGTTACAGACAAAGGAAATTTATTAACATATCTTGTGTATGAACCATCAGTACATGTAATAATTGAATAAGACTCAAGATCTTTAGGTATTTTCTTAGGTTTTTTTCCGTTTAAAAAAAGAAGTGCTTTACTCATTAGGATTCCATGGGATTTCTTTGTTATTCGCTAAATACCCGAAATATCTGGCAAGAACAAATAGATAATCGGATAATCGATTTAAATATTTTATTATAAGAGGCCGAATTTCATCAGCTTCACTTAAAGTCACTGTGCTTCTTTCTGCTCTTCGGCAAATAGTTCTTGCAACATGAGAAGTAGAAGTGGCGATATTTCCAGTGGGAAGAATAAATTGCTTCAGAGGAGGAACCTTTTCACTCATAATATCTATCCATTGTTCCAATAAAAATATTTTTTTATCGGAAATCAAACAAGAAATTTTCGGTTTTTCGTTTGTAGAAAACATTCGATCAGACGGAGTTGCTAATTCAGCGCCAATATTAAATAAAGTATTTTGTATCACATGGAGCTGTTCATCAATTTCCTTATAAGAATTATAACTTCTAATAAGTCCTATATAGGAATTTAATTCATCTACCTCACCACAAGCTTGAATTCGAATGTGGTTTTTTGTTACACGCTTTCCACCATATAATCCAGTGGTACCATTATCTCCGGTTTTCGTATATATAATCATAGATATGCATTGATATTTTTAACTATTAGTAAAAAAGTTAAAACTTAGAGTATTTAAATTTATTATTCTTTAAAAGACTTTTGAAAATAGTTCTTTGGAGAAAACCAAGGATTAGGTTTTACCTAAAATTTTTTTTATTTTTTTCTTTCTTTCCTTTTTTTTAATAAATATAGTGTTTTTTTTATGCAATTGATCAATTATAAAATTATAATTTGTATTACTATAATAAGAATATTCCTTTGCGATAATAGGAATCATTTCATCAGTTAATGATAATCGAATAAAATTTTGAAGTCTTTGATCTAAAGATAAAGGTTGAAATTTCATTCTATTCAAATCAATTAAATAAAAAATATATGACTCTTTTTCTTTTTTTATCAAAACATTCCCGGGAGAAAGGTCTTTAAATAAAATATCATTCTCATGAATTTTAAATACAAATTGGGTAAACTCTTTAATTATTAAATCCCAATCAGTAAACATGTTTTTTTGTTCAATTAGTTCCCGAAAAGTAAAATCGTAATTAAAATAATTAGAAAAATAAAAAGAATGTTCAATTCTAGATAAATTGAATTCTTCAAAATAACCGATCGGTTTTGGTGTATTTATATTTTTAGAACTTAAGATTTCAGCATGGATAAAAGATCGATACGCTTTAGATTTCCTAAAGCTTGCATATGCAATTTGATTAATAAAATGCGGTTTTTTAAAAGATTTAACAGCTAAAGTGCCTAATATCGGATGTACGATTTTACGTAGAGTGTTTCTTTCTTGAAATATTATCTCTCCTAAAGAATCAAAATCTTCAATTATTTTATAAAAAATATCGGTATAACAGTCATATTCACTAGAAATATGGGCTTTCCATTTCATATTTTTTTAATTTTTAATTTTTCAATTCTGGAGAAAAATTCACTCAATATAATCCCAGTGGACATGGCAACATTAAGGCTTTCTGTTTTTTGTTCCAAGCCAAATCTCGGTATGGTAAGTGTTTGATTACACAATGTTTTCATTTCTTTTGAAACTCCATTTCCTTCATTCCCCATTACAATATAAAAATTTTCAGGTAAATTAGTAGTATAAAGATTTTCACCCTTCATATCTGTTCCCAATATAGGGATTTTTGAATGAGATAAAACGTTGTAAATATCTGTATAAACTACATTTACTCTGCTCAATGATCCCATGGCCGCTTGTACCGTCTTCGGGTTATAGGCATCGGTAGTTCCTTTACTGCATAAAATTTGTTTTATTCCATACCAGTCTGCAAGCCGAATTATTGTTCCAAGATTTCCAGGATCTTGGATTTCATCCAATACCAATTGAATCCCACTAATTGCTTCGATTTTATTCGAAGGAATTTCCAATAAGGCTAATGCATCATGCGGTGTAGTTAAAAAACTAATTTTTCTTAATTCTTCTGTACTAATAATTTGGTACTGATACTCTTTTAGGAAAGAGATCGGGACAGTACTGTAAATACTTTTTATAGAAAAGTTTGAAAAGATAAATTCTTTAATACTTTTTATACCTTCGACCACAAATAAATTATATTTTTGTCTATATTTTTTTTTTGCAAGAGACTGAATAATTTTAATTTTACTGGCAGACATCATAAAAATGAAATTAAGATACAATATTATAGTAAAATTATTGATTTTTGTTCAACTGTTTCTCATTTTTTCATGTAGAACTAATAAAGTACCTAAAAATGGACATTTATTCATTGATAATAAGTATAAATATGTTGATAAAAAAGGAAAACCATATTTGGATAAATACGGAAATCCATTTTTAAATAAAAACGGGAAAGAAATCCTTAATCAATACAAGGAACCATTTGAGGATGAATTAGATGATTATGTAAAACAAAAGTCCAATAAAAAAATACTCTTCACAGTTCCGCTGGGGCTATGGCTTTATGATTTATCAAATCCGGCATTTGATTCAATATATGCGGAATATTATCAAGTAGGTCAGAAACAAAGAAAACAAAAATTGCTTGATTCTCTTTATATCAAGTATAAATTACAAAAATATGTGGGCAAATCAAGATGGTTTGACCGTTTCTTTTATAATAATGGAGAAGCACCCGTTTTAGTGGATACTGTGATATCAAAAACTTCATCAAAAAATATAGAACAATATTTTAAAAACAGGGGATGGAGAAAATCAAATGTTAGTGACACCATTATTACATCAGGAAAAAAAGCCCATGTACAATATACTATTCGACTAGGTCGTCCCATGATCATGGATACTATTATATATGATATTGCCGATGAAATGAAAGACGATTTATATCATCGTTATTTGAATAGAAGAAGACAAGCTGGAACTCGAAAATCACAATCAGGAGAATTATCAAAAGAAGAATATATTTCGAATTTTTTCAGTAGAGGTTCATTAGTGAAGAGAGGGGATAGGTTAGATGCTTATGTGATTGAAAATGAGATTTCTCGTTTAGAAAATCGATTTAAAAATATGGGTTATTATCGTTTTAACGAACTTAAAGATGAAGTGATCTATTATGTAGATACAGCCAAAAATGTTTATGATGTTCCAGTAAAATTATCAATCAAAAAAAGTCAGCTAGGAGATGTTACAACCAATCAAAAGGATGATACCATTAAAAAGGATTCTTTAGTACATAAATTTAAAAGATTTAAATATAATAAAATAAACGTATCTCTTATAGATAATGAAGCCGATGAAAAAACAACCTCTATTGTGGATTCTAGCTTTTATGTAACTAATAAAAAATTTGTCAAGCTGGTAGATGGCAAGAAAACTAAAGTTATGGTAAAAGATACCATTGCGTTTATTGTAAACCATTTAGGGGATAAATACAAAAATAGAGTTTTAGCAGATATGTTGGCCATTGAAAAAGGGCATTCATATAACTTAAATGCGGAAACTCGTACCAGAAGAAATATATATAAAGTAAATAATTTTAATATCTTAGGCTTTAATACCGTTCCGGAAAAAGATTCAGATTCTACCTTAATCTCCAATATTATTCTTTCACCTATGGATAAATATTCCTATGAATTAGGATTTGAGGCATTTACATCAGGCGTTGCAAATTTTGGAATTACTCCAAACCTTACCTTTACAGCAAAAAACCTATTCGGTGGAGCAGAGAACTTAAGTGTCAGCTTTGGAGGTTCATTAGGAAATATTCAATCAAAAAAGAACAATAATAAACTCTTTAACGCTTCCGAACTTTCAGTACAGGCAAGTTTGTCTTTTCCTAAACTTATATTGCCTATCAATGCAAAAAACATTATCCCGAAAGCATGGGGACCTTCTTCCGCTATTTCAGTGGGATATAATGCACAATACAATATAGGATTAGATAAACGAAGCTACAATACAGGATTATTATATAATTTTAATCCAACACGATCAACAATACATCAAATTACTTTATGGAACTTACAGTATACACAGTTTTTAAATCCGAATAACTATTTTAATATATACGAACAAGATAGTAGAGTAAGAGATGATGTCTATAGTTTATACTTTAAACAATATCCATCCGCTAAAGAAGAATACGAGAAAAATCATAATGACAATGATTTATTATTTCAAATACAAAATAATATAGATTTTCAAGATTATTTAAGAACAACGGATTTGAATCTTGCGAACAGCTATGATCTAATGGAATTTAGACGGTACCGATTTACACAAAATGTATTGATTTCATCATTCAAATATGATTTTACCTATGACCAAAGATTAGGGTATTTTACCGGAAAACATCCATTTTATATGAAAGCGCAAGTAGAATTGGCGGGTAATATGTTGTCATTATTTAATAAAACGCTCAAAGACTTTACCACATCCAATAATAAGACTATAAAACAAATATTTGGTGTTCCGTATTCACAATATGTCAAATTTGATATAGACCTTAGAAAATTCTGGATTTTTACTGGCAAAAGATCATTTAATGCAAGACTTTTTAGCGGAATTGGGATACCTTACGGAAATTCTTTCAGTATGCCGTTCGACCGAAGTTATTCTGTAGGCGGCCCCAGTGATGTGCGTGCTTGGAAAGCGTTCGGTTTCGGTCCGGGAACATCAAAATTAGGAGGAAAAAATGGATATGAATTAATAGCTATTGATAATTTTAAGTTATTAACTCAGCTTGAATATAGGTTTCCTTTACCAAGTAAAGGATTTGAAGGAGCTTTATTCACAGATGCAGGAAATGTCTGGGGAATTAACAAAAATTCTCTTAACAAGTTTGATATAAAATCTTTTTATAAAGAATTGGGAATAGGAGGAGGATGGGGAATTCGTTGGGATATAAGCAATTTCATTATACGATTTGATTTTGCCTATAAATTTCATGATCCCAGAAGGGATGAAAACGATCGTTGGTACTTTAAATATATTAATTTGCTTAAGCCACAAGTTAATTTTGCTATTGATTACCCTTTCTAAATTAATAAATAAATTTCGTAAACGTTTAATATATGAAAGCAAAAAATTCTGATAATGAAATTTTTTAAAAGCGTTAGATTACGAAATTGGGCTGGATATGCATTAGCACTTTGTGTGGCATTGTTTATTATACTTTTTTCTAACAGTAAAGTAGAAGAATTAAAAAATGAAGAATCTGTAAAGATTGCCAATTATGCTAAAACCTTGGAATTATTAAACACAGAAACGGAAATTCCTCCGAACACACAATTCTTTTTGGTACAGCTTATTGAGCAAAATACAACCATCCCCGTTATATTAGTAGATCAGAAAGGAAATTATATTGATTCCAAGAATGTTAATAAAAAAATTATTTCCGATCCATTAAATTTAAAAAATGAGTTGAATGAAATGGAGGAATCATACAATCCCATTCTTATTAATTTACCTTTTGGCAATCAATATGTATATTTTAAAAATTCAGTACTTCTAAATCAGCTAAGATATTATCCATTTGTATTAATAATATTAATAGTATTATTTGTATGGTTTACTTATTGGTACTTTAAAACCATAAAAAAGACAGAACAGGGCTTACTTTGGGCAGGCATGGCTAAAGAGACTGCACATCAAATTGGTACGCCGCTTTCTTCGATAATGGGATGGTTAGAAATATTAAAAGGGGAAAATATAGATCAAAAACCGGTACGGAATATAGAAAGAGATGTACATCGATTGCAAAGCATAACGGAGAGATTTTCAAAAATAGGCTCGACTCCTTCACTCAACAAAGAAGATATTGTAGAGGTTTCCCGCCAAGCATTTATGTATCTAAAGAAAAGAATGTCAAAACAAATTATTTTTGAATTCCAAGCTCCCGAATATCCTATTTATCTCTCATTGAATCACACTTTATTTAGTTGGGTTATTGAAAACCTCATCAAGAATTCAGCCGATGCTATGAAAGGAGAAGGAAAAATCAAATTTCAAATTCAAGATAATAAAAAAAACATTTTTATAGACATTTCTGATGAAGGAACAGGAATAGAGTCTAAAAATTTAAAAAAAATATTTAAACCCGGTTTTACCACTAAAAAAAGAGGGTGGGGTTTAGGATTATCGCTGGCTAAGAGGATTATTAAGGATTATCATTATGGTAAAATTTTTGTTCAAAATTCCCAAATTAATAAAGGGACAACCTTTAGGATTATTTTGAAAAAATAATTTATAAAAATTTTAAAAAGTGATAGGTAAAAACGTAGCATTTTAATTACTTTTGAACTTATGATTTTACGAGGAGAACATTTAATAAAAACATACGGAAACAAAAGAGTAGTCAAAGATGTTTCATTAAATGTAAAACAAGGCGAAATAGTAGGGTTATTAGGACCTAACGGTGCAGGAAAAACAACATCCTTCTATATGATTGTAGGATTAATAAAGCCTACACAAGGTAATGTTTTTTTGGATAAGATCAATATAACCCGAGATGCTATGTATAAAAGAGCACAGAAAGGAATTGGTTATTTAGCCCAAGAAGCATCTATATTTAGAAAATTATCCGTAGAAGATAATATTGTCGGGGTGTTGGAAATGACCAAACTTTCAAGAAAAGAACGGAAAAAAAAGGCTGATTCGCTTATAGAAGAATTCGGTTTAGAACATGTTAGAAAAAATAGAGGAGACTTACTATCAGGAGGAGAAAGAAGACGTTGTGAAATAGCGCGCTGTTTAGCTACAGACCCTAAATTTATTTTATTAGATGAACCCTTTGCAGGTGTAGACCCTATAGCAGTAGAGGATATACAAAAAGTAGTTCGCTCATTAGTTAATAAAAATATAGGAATATTGATAACAGATCACAATGTTCAACAAACACTTGCTATTACAAACAGGACTTATATAATGTTTGAAGGAAATATTTTGAAAGAAGGATATCCCGAAGAGCTAGCAAATGATCCGGTAGTTCGTCAAGTATATCTGGGTGAAAATTTCAGATTCGAAAAAATATAAGATGAAAACAATTGTAACAACTATATTTTTAGGTATTTTTAATACCATAATTTTCAGTCAACAAATTCCGCAAATTTCCAAAACGGAATTTTCACAAGAGGCTTTACAGGAAGAAGTCATTGATACAGATAACAATGAAATAACGATACAATCTATAATTGACAAACATAAGGGAAAAGTAATGGTAATCAAGTTTTGGGCATCGTGGTGTAGAGATTGTCTTTTGGAAATGTCTAATTCGAATGAGCTTAAAGAAAAAAATAAGAAAGTTGATTTTATTTATTTATCATTAGATAAGAATTTCGATACGTGGAAAAAAAGTATTAGTAAATATGAATTAAATTCCGGCGAGAATTATTGGTTTTCATCAGGTTGGAAAAACTCATTTACAGAATATATTGAATTAAATTGGATACCTCGTTATATGGTCCTAGATCAAAATGGTACTATAGCAAAATATTATGCTATAGCTGCCAGCGATATCGAACTTCAGAATACTATCAATAGTTTACTTGAAAAATAAATACAAGCAAATTTATTGAATTTCCAGAAGTTTTTCGGCTTCAATCAATTGATTGTACCAATTTTCACCGAATTTTCTTATTAAAGGTTCCTTCAAAAATTCGAATACTTTAACATTAAGTTCTTTACCCAGAGAGCAAGCATCCTTACATATATACCATTCATCATAATTAACTGCGATATATTTTCTCAATTTTTGCAGGCGTACAGGATATAAATGACAAGATATGGGCTTTTTAAAATTTATTTTACCATCCTCATAAGCTTTTTCAATGGCACATTTTGCAGCATTATTCTCATCATATATTACATAGGCACATTCTCTACCCTCAATTAAGGGCGTTACATAATCGTCATCAAGATCCGTAGTATATTTACCCTCTTGTTCAATGGCCTTTCTCCCTTCCTTTCTTAGGTAAGGAGATACATGAATATAAATATCTTCAAGGATTGAAAGTTCCTCCTCATCGAGAGGAGCCCCCGAATCACCCTCAACACAACATATCCCTTTACATTTATTAAGATTACAAATAAATTGCTTTTGAAAAACATCTAAAGAAATTATAGTATCTTCTATCTGAATCATATTTTATGAAAATAAATTCAAAGATAGCATTAAATTTTTATTAAAAGTTTAAATAAAATTATAAAAAAATTTTAACTTTGATAAAATGTATGCTATACATTTTTTTAGTGTTCTTGAGAAATAAATGTGTTTGTAACAATACGTTAAATTAATTTTTTAGTGCAAATTATGAAAAAAATAGTATTAATAGGTGGAGGTTTTGCTGGGATTAACATTATTACCAGGTTAGCCAACAACTCTAATTTTGAAATTACCTTAGTTGATAAAAATAATTATAATTTTTTTCCGCCATTAATATACCAAGTAAGTTCCAGTATATTGGACCCTGCAGCAATAAGCTATCCCTTCCGAAGATTTATCAGACATAAAAAGAATGTCAAGTTCCGACTAGGTGAATTATTGGAAATAAAACCAGATGAAAATAAAGTAATATTGTCTAATGGAGAATTAGAGTATGATATTCTTATTTTAGCAACGGGAACCCAAAGTAATTATTTCGGAATGGGAAATTTGGAAAAGTATGCCTTTCCAATGAAAACTTTAAACGATGCATTACTACTGAGAAATATACTTCTAGAAAGATTAGAAGCAGCTAGCAGAGAGACTGATTTAGAAGAAAAGAAAAGATTTTTATCTCTAGTTATAACCGGTGGAGGGCCGGCAGGAGTTGAAATAGCCGGAGTAATTCGAGAAATTATCAATTACATTGAAAATGTTGATTATAAAGATTTAAAAGGACAAATTCAAGTATATTTAGTTGAGGGTAGTCCTGCACTTCTCGGTCCCATGAGTGATAAGTCTCATAAAGAAGCATATCATGCTCTTGATAAATTAGGAGTTAAAATTTTGATAAATACACAAGTTAAAGATTGTGATGAAAATGCGATTTATTTCTCCAATGGTGAAAAAATAGAAACCAAAACTATCATTTGGACAGCAGGGGTTACTTCAAGAATTTTTGAAGGAATACCTAAAGAAGTTTATGGAAGAGGAAGACGTATGCAAGTAGATGCCTATAATAAAGTTCAAGGATTTTCAAATATTTATGCTGTTGGAGATACCTGTATAATGACTGCCGATCCGAATTTTTCCGGAGGACATCCTCAACTTGCGCAAGTAGCAATGCAACAAGGGAAAAACTTAGCAGATAATTTAAAGAAACAAATAACTAATAATAATCAAAAACTAAAAGAGTTTCGTTATAAAGATAAAGGGTCCATGGCGGTTATTGGAAGAAATAAGGCTGTAGCCGATCTTATACATCCCACCTTATTTCTAAAAGGATTTCCCGCATGGGTTATTTGGTCATCCATACACCTTATATCGTTAGTTTCTATAGGTAACAGGCTGAATACATTATATCGCTGGTTAACCATATATATATCTAAAAATTCCTCATTAGGAAGTGCCTATAAAATAGGAGATAAAAAATCCTAAAACGAAAATTTTAAATTTTCTTTATTAATCATAGCTTTAGGGTTTTTTATAAAACCCTAAAGCTATGAAACATCCTCATTAGATATAGAACTTGAATTTTGTTCCATACTTACGGTGCCTTTATATGAGGCACCATTTTCAACTTGGAAACTTTTTACTAACATGTTTCCAATGATCGTACCCGAATTTTTTAGGCTTAAATTATCAACATAGATATCTCCTTCAATCTTGCCGTATACAATAAGTTCTTTGGTTCTAATATCTCCTTTAATATTTCCATTCTGGCCTATAACCAATCCGGATAAGCTATTTATATCCCCTAATGCTTGACCATCAATTCTTATAAATTCTTTACATTCTATACTTCCTTCAACTTTACAATCTTCGGCAATAATAGTGGTAATATTATCCGTAGATATATCAAGAGCAGTAACTTTTTTTTTGAACATAGTAGTTTATTTTTTAATTAATTTATATCTAAATAATTATTAGGATTTTCTTTTTCTTTATTGTATATAATTTCGTAATGAACATGAGGTCCTGTTGAGCGTCCGGTACTTCCTAGTTGACCAATAACGTCTCCAGCTTTTACAGTCTGTCCTTCTTTAACATTAATCTTGGATAAATGACCATATAAAGTTTCGTATCCAAAATTATGTTTTATAATGATGCAGTTTCCATAACCACCTCTAACATTTGCAAAAATAACTACGCCATTAGCTGTAGCATGAATAGGATCCCCAATATTACCGGCAATATCTAAACCCGGATGAAATTCAGAACCTGTTCCTTTTTTCATTGGATTACCTCTTACGCCAAAATTAGAAGTAATTCTTCCAATATGAGGAAGACCTATAGGGACATATTGTATTTTTTTTAAAATGTCAGAAATTCTTTCTTTTTTATTCTCAATCAAATTTAAGTTAGAATCGTTGACAGGATAATATTCTCCCCCCATATTATCAGTATTATTTAATTTAATTTCGGAAGTTGGTAGCGTTTTAACCTGACGATCTTTGAGATATTTTTCGATCTTAATCAACGACTTTTCAGCCTCATTAAGATTTAGAATCATTTCATTAAGTTTTTTAGAATCCAATTTGCTCTCAAGATTAGAAATTTTAACATGTAAATCTTCTTTTTGATTATAAACATAGCTTACATAACTAATCAATCCGGCAACAAGACAAAATATGACTATAAAAGACAATAAAATTATCTTTTTATAAAGAAAGAAATTTTTAATATGCTTGTTTTTCACGGAAAAAATTCTTGATTCAAAAGAGTTCTTATCAGTAATAATTATAGTAGAATATTTTGATGTATCTTTATTCATAGTTTTAGTATAATTATAGTGGTAGTGCAACAAATATAAAAAAAATAAAAACTATAAGTTACATTTAAACAGTGTGTTTAACATTAAATTAATAAAATTAAAACAAAATTAAATCTGCCGCTAAGATAATAAACTATATAAGAATAAATCTCTTTGATTAGATTAATTAAATATCACTAAAAAAAATTACATTAAATAAAACAAAATAACGTTAAAAAATTACCATTAATTGAATGTACTAGTATTTTCAATTAAATTCAATTAAAACAATAATCTATAAACATCTTCAACTTTAGAAACTAATTCAATCCTGATATTATATTTCTTATAATCAATCTTATTATACTTAGAAATGAAAATAACATCATAACCAAGCTTTTCGGCTTCGGTAATTCTCTGTTCAACACGATTAACAGCCCTTATTTCACCACTGAGTCCTATTTCACCTGCAAACAAACAATTATCAGGCAAAGAAATATCCTCATTAGAAGATAGAATAGAACAGATAACGGCTAGATCTATAGCAGGATCATCCACTCGTATACCTCCAGTAACATTTAAAAATACATCCTTAGTTCCCAAATGAAAACCTGCTCTTTTCTCTAGAACAGCTAACAACATATTTAACCGTTTTACATCAAAACCCGTCGTAACCCGTTGGGGAGTTCCATAAACAGCTGTTGATACCAATGCTTGAATTTCAACCAACATAGGGCGTAAGCCTTCCAATGTAACAGCGATTGCATTGCCCGACAAACTTTCATCTTTTTTAGATATTAAAATTTCAGATGGATTTTTTACTTGACGCAATCCTGAAGTAAGCATTTCATAAATTCCAAGTTCAGAAGTAGAGCCATATCTATTTTTATTTGCACGTAAAAGACGATATACATAATTTCGATCTCCTTCGAACTGAAGGACCACATCAACCATGTGCTCTAAAATTTTAGGACCGGCAATAGATCCCTCTTTAGTTATATGTCCAATTAAAAATACAGGCGTAGATGTTTCCTTAGCAAACTTAATCAATTCGGAGGCGCATTCTCTAATTTGAGATATACTTCCGGGTGATGACTCTATATAAGAAGAATGAAGAGTTTGGATTGAGTCTATAACCAAGAGCTCAGGCTTTAGTTCATGAGCTTTTTTTAAAATCTTTTGGGTCGAAGTTTCAGTTAAAATATAACATTCGGAGTTTGTAATGGAAAGTCGATCCGACCTCATTTTTATTTGATTACTACTTTCCTCGCCGGAAACATATAGAACTTTTCTAGGTATTTGTAAAGAAATTTGCAACAAAAGAGTGGACTTACCAATTCCGGGTTCGCCTCCAATTAATATTACACTACCGGGAACGATTCCTCCCCCCAATAAATGGTCTAATTCCGAATCATTTGATAAGATACGATATTCATCTTTTGCTTCTATTTCATGTATTTTATATATTTTATTCTTATTAATAGGAGAACCATCATAAGACAAAGAATTATTCGGGCCTTTATCGATAATCTCTTCAACAATGGTATTCCATTCACCACATACTTTGCATTGACCTAGCCATTGAGAATATTGTGTTCCGCAATTTTGACAAAAGAAAGTAGTTTTAGCCTTAGCCATAATTATAGATGTGTATTACATTTAATACAAAGATAGTCTTTATTAAATTACTACATATAGTCTAACATCCTAAAATAATAAAAGAATAAGTTATAATATAAATATGAATGGGGGAGGAATTAAATGAAGGATTG
>NZ_JAMBJZ010000109.1:0-5502 GCF_025291155.1 Apibacter sp. | reverse complement strand
AGTTTCATTAAAGGAATCTAATATAAATAAAAAAAATAGATTAACCGGAATTTTTGAAGATTCTACTGGAAAATTGGAACTTATATGGTTCAATGTTACTAATTGGCTAATTAAGAGCATTCCGTTAAATGAAGAAATTATATTGTTTGGAAAAGTCAATGCTTTTAATGGAAAATTAACCATGGCTCATCCTGAAATTGAAAAAACTGTTGAAACTAAACTATCTCCTATTGTCCTTGAACCAGTTTATTCTAGTTCAGAAAAAATTCAAAAAAGAGGTATTAATCAACGCTTTTTTAAAAAAGCTATTAGAGAAATTTTACTAAATATTCAAAACCAAATTGAAGAAAATTTATCATCTGATATTTTAGTGCATTATAAATTAATATCTCGTAAAAAAGCATATGAAGACATACATTTTCCTAGTTCATATAATGCTTTGCAACAGGCTGAATATCGATTGAAATTTGAAGAAATGTTTTTTTTTCAACTGGGATTCGGTTTACAAAAAATTCATAGACAACGTCAAAATTTAGGACATCCTTTTACAAAGGTCGGCAACTATTTCAATCAATTTTATAGTTACCATTTACCTTTCACTTTAACAAATGCTCAAAAAAAAGTAATTAAAGAAATACGTAAAGACCTAAGTAAAAATATTCAAATGAATAGGTTATTGCAAGGCGATGTAGGAAGTGGGAAAACTATGGTTGCTTTGTTATGTATGCTTTTAGCATTAGATAATGGTTTTCAAGCTTGTATGATAGCTCCAACTGAAATTTTAGCCGTTCAACACTTTAAAAGTATTACTGATCTGGTCACTGAAATGGACATTACAATTCATTTGTTAACAGGATCGACTCCGACTTCAGAAAGAAAAATTATATTTGAGAAACTACAATCAGGTGAAATCAATATATTAGTAGGAACCCATGCTATTTTAGAAGAAAATGTGCTATTTAAAAATTTAGGATTAGCTATTATTGATGAACAACATAGATTTGGGGTAGAACAACGTTCTCGGTTATGGGGTAAAAATACAATACCTCCCCATATACTTGTTATGACCGCTACTCCGATACCTAGAACATTAGCCATGAGCTATTACAGCGACTTGGATGTATCGATAATTGATGAACTACCGAAAGGAAGAAAAGAAATAAAAACTTTTCATAAAACTGACGCAAACAGATTATCTGTTTTTGGTTTTCTTAAGAATGAGATCAAAAAAGGAAGACAGGTATATTTTGTATATCCGCTTATCGAAGAAAGCGAAACCTTGGATTACAAAGACCTTATGGATGGTTATGAAAGCATAGTAAGAGATTTCCCTATGCCCAATTATCAAATAAGTATCATTCATGGAAAAATGAAAGCTGCTGATAAAGAGTATGAAATGCAACGTTTTGTCAATAATCAAACTCAAATCATGATTGCCACTACTGTTATTGAGGTGGGAGTAAATGTACCCAATGCTAGTGTAATGGTCATTGAAAGTGCTGAAAAATTCGGTTTATCACAGTTACATCAATTAAGAGGAAGAGTCGGAAGAGGAGCTGATCAATCTTATTGTATACTTATGACTAAGTTGGAGCTTTCTAATGATGCACAAAAAAGAATTTCAACGATGTGTGAGACTAACGATGGATTTAGAATATCCGAAGTAGATTTAGAATTAAGAGGTCCCGGAAATATTTTAGGCACCCAACAAAGTGGTACAATAAATTTTAATAAAGCTGATTTGATACATGATAAAGCCATTGTGTCATTATCTAAATCTTGCGTAGACAATTTATTATTTGAAGATCCTGATCTTATGCTTGAAAAAAACAGGCCGATAAGAAAATTCTTTTTATCTCATCATAAAAATAAAGTTAGATGGTCAAAAATTAGCTAGAATCTTTATTGATTATATAAGTCTATTTCTATCTGAATAATTTAAACGTAAAAAAATAAAAATAAATAATGAAAAACCTAGTAATGAACTACCGCCATAGCTGAAAAAGGGTAATGGAATACCTACCGTTGGAAATAAACCTATAACCATTCCTATATTTATTAAAAAGTGCATAAATAAAATAGAAGCTAATGAGTATCCCATAACTCTGGAAAATGCACTTTTTTGAGTTTCTGCTAAATAGTATATACGAGCTATTAGGCAAGTATATAAACAAATTAAAATGGTGCATCCGACAAACCCCCATTCTTCTCCAACTGTACAAAATATATAATCAGTTTGTTGTTCTGGAACAAATTTTCCTGCTGTTACACTGCCTTGTTTATATCCTTTCCCCCAAAAACCTCCTGACCCTATGGCTGTTTTTGAATATAAAAGATTATATCCGGCCGTATCTCTATATTTCCTTTCTCCTTCATATAAAACTAAAATTCGTTCTTTTTGATGTTTAGGTAAATTTTCAAATATAAATGGAGAACATATACTTACTAGGCTTGAAATGGATAAAAATATTATTATAAATAAAATATTTATTTGCTGATTCCATCTAATTTTTTTTCTAAATATAAATAAGAATGCAATTATGAATGAAGCTAATATCAATATAATAATCCAAGAAGGTATCCATATAGATACTAAAAACAGAAATAAAAAATAAAATCCTATTACAAATAACCATCCGGTCATACCTTCTCTGTATAAAGCAATAAAATAGGCTATAAACACAAGTATTGATCCAACATCCGGCTGCAAGAGTATCAATACAATAGGAATAAATATTATAAGAAACGATATTGCTAACGATTGATTATTTTTTATGTTAAAATTAGGTGAGTCAATATAATTAGCTAACATAAGAGCTGTAGAAATTTTAGCTAACTCAACCGGCTGTAGGCTAAATCCTCCGATTCTATACCATGCTTTAGCTCCATTAACATAACTGCCAAAAAATAAAACCCCTGCGAGTAAGAATAAACCTAGAATATAAAATAAACCTGCAAAATTTTCGAAAAATTTCGGGCGAACGAGAAAGGTGGAAGTGCCCAGCGTTAAAGATATTAGAAGCCAAATTAATTGCTTAGTTCCACTCGAACTATCAACACTATATATATTTGCTATACCAAATAGGGCTATAAACAAATATAAGAATAACATTAACCAATCTATTCCTCTAAAAATTTTATTCATTTTTTAATCACCCATAAAATTATCTAATATTTTAGCCTTTGTTGTATCACTTTTACTAATTATATTTTGTATTAATCTTTGCTTTTCTTTAGCAATTAATTTTTTATTTATTTTAATTTTATTAATGCTATCTTTTAAAGACTGCGGTAAATTCGTTGGAATATATTTTCCTGTTCTTTTTAAATAATCATTCCATTGCCTCAAATATTCATTTTTAAAATCAGCCTTTATTATACTTTCTTCCATTGCCTTTCTCTCTATAGTACCGGTAAGATATTGTTCTGCTATAAGAGACGCGATAGGACCTGCATAAGTAGCTCCAAATCCGCCATTTTCTACTACCACGGCCACAGCAATTTTGGGTTTATCTACAGGAGCTATTAAAACAAATATGGAATGATCTTTTCCATGAGGATTTTGAGAGGTTCCTGTTTTTCCTTCTTGGCTAAATGTATTGGTAAAAATTCTACGTCCCGTACCTGACAATACCACCATATTCATCCCTTTATTTACAATATCGAAATATTTTCTTTCCACTTTTGTTTGTTTGGGTATAATAAATTGTGGATCCGCTATAGGTTTTCCATCAATTGCTTTTACTATGTGAGGGGTATAAAAAAAACCTCTGTTAGCAATGACGGCTGTATAATTAGCAATTTGTAAAGGCGTTGCTAAAATTTCACCTTGACCTATTGAATTTGATATAATCGTATATATATTCCATTTATCTTTTCCGTAGCGTTTATTATAATAGTGTGTATCCGGAATATTACCTTTACTTCCTACTGGTAAATCATTACGCATAAACTCACCAACAGCAAAACTTTTAACAATATCACTCCATTCATCAATACTCTTCTCAATATTGCCCGGGTATTTATTAAGTATTCTTACATAGGCTTCTGCAAAATAATTATTACATGATTTTTGAATTGCTTTATCTATTGTTATGGGAGTATAAAAATATCCACAATGACAACCTATTTTACGATTACCGTAATGAAAACCATGTTTACAAACAAAAGTTGTATTCTCATCTATTACTCCCATTTGCATGGCTGCTAATCCATTTATTAGTTTAAATGTTGAACCTGGAGGATAAGATGCTTGGACAGACCTGTCGTACATAGGTTTGTTCATTGAATCCATTTGTAAAGTGTGTATATGCTTATTCTTATCTCTACCTACAAAAACAGATGGATCGATAACCGGAGATGAGGCCATCACTAAAATTTCTCCATTATTAGGATCTAATGCAACTACTCCTCCTCTTTTATTTGTTAATAGTCTTTCTGCTAAATTTTGTAATTCATAATCAATTGATAAAGTAATATCTTTTCCACTTTGCATTTGCTGATCAAATTCTCCATCTTTATAAGAACCTATACTTCTCAATCTTCTATCTTTTTGAATATATTTAACCCCTTTTATCCCTCTTAAATACTTTTCATATGATTTTTCAACGCCAGTCATCCCGGCTAAATTTCCCGGCATATAATAGCTAGAATCGGATTTTATATATTTTTCATTAACTTCATTAATATATCCTAATATATTTCCTGCTGAATGTACAAGATAATTCCGTTCAGGAGTTCTTACTATTGAAAAAGCATTATATTTAAATAATTTTTCCTGAATCCTTGCTAAATCTTCACTTGTTAGTCCTTTCATAAAGGTCATTGGAACCAGGTTATTATATATTTTTTTATTCGATTTGATATATTTTATTTTTTTTATAAAATCCTCTTTTGTTATATTAACTAACTTACAAAAACCTATGGTATCAAAATTTTTTTCCATTTGGGATTGGGTAAAGGTTAATTCATAGGAAGGTGTATTTCCTACTAATATTTTACCATTTCTATCCATTATATATCCTCTTAAAGGAATTTGGTATTCCGCTTTTATAGATGTATTTGCTGCGTTTAATTTATATTTTTCAGTAAACAATTGTAAGTAGGATATACGTGCGATAAAAGTTAACGCAAAAAAAATAAGTACTCCTATCAAGATTTGAAATTTTTTCACTATCCAATTTTATTTTTAAAGAAAGCGTAAAGAATGATAATAAATAAAAATGAAAATACAGATGTTATTAGAGCGTCTTTTATTACATCTAATATCATAGATATTTTAAAACTTTCTAAAATAAATAAACTTAGATGATGTATAAGTATAATTACAATTATATAAGAAGTTAATTGAATGAAATTTAAATCTGAAAATTTTAATAATTTCATCTCTCTATGCATGTCTGAAATATATCGTATAATAAAATTTCTTATATAAGCTATTAATACAGATGAAAAAGCATTTACCCCTCCAGTATCCATAAAGCAGTCCATACCAAAACCCAA
>NZ_JAMBJZ010000108.1:0-5577 GCF_025291155.1 Apibacter sp. | reverse complement strand
TGCAAATAAACCTACTATGAATTTTGGATGGTTTAATTCGAACACACCTGATTATGAGTTCTCTAGAACCGTTATTCATGAATTCGGACATGCTTTAGGTTTAGTGCATGAACATCAAAGTCCTGCATCGGGTATACAATGGAATAAGCAAAAAGTATATGAATATTATGGGGGAGCACCGAATTATTGGAGCAAAGAAAAAGTTGACCAAAATATTTTTTATAAATATGATCATACTATAACCAATTATTCTTCTTTTGATAATAAATCTATTATGCTTTATTCATTTCCATCTTCTTTATCATTGAATGGTTGGTCAAGCGGATGGAACACTGTACTTTCTGTCAAAGATAAGGAGTTTATAGCTCAACTATATCCGGGAAAAGTATATGAAACACAAAACCTTTATAGGTATTTTTATGATTCAAGACATTTTTATACCTCCGATTTCAATGAACTTGGTTATCGATATTTAGAAGGTATTTTGGGAAAAATTTATAGTTCACAAATTCCAAATACATACCCGATTTATAGATACTATAATAGAATAAATGGAGATAGATTGTCTACGATTAATTGGAACGAATTACAAAATGGAGGAAGTAATGGTTGGGTTTACGAAGGAATAACAGGTTATGCATATAATTCACCACAACCAAATACTATTCCTGTTTATCGTTTTTTCAGAGAAAAAAGTAAACCGGATCATTTACTTACAACTAAAAAAAATGAAGTTCAATATTTAGAAAATAAAAATGAAAAATGGGGTATCATTTTACCTAAATATAAATATGAAGGAATCGCTTTCTATATTTTGAAATAAAACATTTAATATTGGATTGATTTATAATAAAAAATGAGTGTCTTCAACACTCATTTTTTATTGTTAAAATTCATTGGTAAAATGGAGCTTTATAGAGGGAAATTTTTCAAGTGTCATAGTAATGCTAAATGCTGAATCCGCTAAAAAAACTAATTGACCGAATTTATCTCTAGCTAAAAATTTTTGTTTAATTCGCTTAAATTCTAAAAATTCTGTAGATTTTTCATTATCAGTTTGAACCCAACATGCCTTATGTATATTTACCGGCTCATAACTACATTTAGCTGAATATTCATGTTCCAATCTGTATTGGATTACTTCAAACTGAAGAGCTCCCACAGTTCCAATGATTTTACGATTATTCATTTCAAGCGTAAATAATTGAGCTACACCTTCATCCATTAATTGATCTATACCCTTTGCTAGCTGTTTGGTTTTCATCGGATCATCATTATTTATATAACGAAAATGCTCGGGTGAAAATGATGGAATTCCTTTAAAATTTAACTTTTCTCCTTCTGTTAAAGTATCCCCAATCCTAAAATTACCTGTATCATGCAAACCTACTATATCACCAGGAAAGCTTTCTTCAACAACTTCTTTTTTATCTGCAAAAAAAGCTGCAGGACTGCTGAATTTCATCATTTTATTTTGACGAACATGCAAGTAATTAGTATTTCTTTTAAATGTACCTGAAACAATTTTCACAAATGCCAACCTATCACGATGTTTAGGATCCATATTGGCATGTATCTTAAATACAAATCCTGTGAAATTGGGTTCTTCGGGTTTTACTAAACGAACATCACTCATCTTAGGTAATGGATTGGGTGCAATTTCAACAAATGCGTCTAATAATTCTTGAACTCCAAAATTATTTAATGCTGATCCGAAAAAAACAGGCTGTAAAGTTCCGTTCAAATATTCTTCTTTAGAAAATTTTGGATAAACGGAATGAATTAATTCTTGTTCGTTTCTAAGATTTTCAGCGGCATTGTCTCCAATAAGCTCGTTTACTATAGAATCATTTATATCATTAATTTCAATACTCTCCCCTACCTTCTGTTTTTTTTCTTCTGTAAAGAATTTAAAGTTATTCTCCCACATATTAAAGATGCCTTGAAAATCTAAACCCATTCCTATAGGCCAAGACAAGGGGGTAACTCTTAAATGTAATTTTTGTTCTACTTCATCCAATAAATCAAATGCATCTTTACCTTCTCGATCTAATTTATTTATAAAAACCAGCATAGGAATATTCCTCATTCGACAAACCTGTACTAATTTTTCAGTTTGCTCTTCTACCCCTTTTGCTACATCTATAACTACTATAACAGAATCCACAGCTGTTAAAGTTCTGTACGTATCTTCAGCAAAATCTTTATGTCCAGGAGTATCTAATATATTAATCTTTTTTCCTTTATATTCAAAGGCTAATACAGATGTAGCTACAGAAATTCCTCGTTGTCTCTCAATCTCCATAAAATCCGAAGTAGCTCCTTTTTTTATCTTGTTGCTTTTTACAGCTCCCGCTTCTTGAATTGCTCCTCCAAATAAGAGCAATTTTTCTGTCAACGTAGTTTTACCGGCATCCGGATGGGATATGATTCCAAAGGTTTTTCTCCTTTTAATTTCTTTTTCTAAAGTTGTTCCCATATATTTTCAATCAAATGTTTGCAAATATAGAATATTTATTATTTTTTAGTGTATCTTAAAATCAATGATATGAACTAAATACATATAATTGTTTTCATTTTTTTATCAACTATATTTCGAGTAATCCTAGCCTAGGTTTTCAGTTGCTTTAAAATCTTATATTACCTTATTAGTAACGAATTATTTATACGATAAATTCTATTTTATAAGTATAATTATTTATTCATTTATTTAAAAGAATTACTTTTGTAACTCTTTTTATCAGGCAAATTTATGACGATTAATTTAAAACATGCTGTTATTTCCAAATTAACTTTGCAATTTTCGGGTAATAAATTACGTGAAGAAAAAAATATATATGCTGGGGATTTATTTCATTTAAATGAAAAAGAAGAAGAAGAAATTCAACCTTATTTTATTTCTCCTTTCAAAAAAAATTTAGAATATTATCAATTTACTCATTATACTCAAGATATTAATTTTAATATTTTATATTCTTTATGTAAAGATGTCTTTGAAGATACTCTTGATTTTGTGAATTTTTCAGATAAGGTACTTGATCATTTGTATGAACGATCAAATCACCCGCAAATAAAAAAAGGTGAAATTTTTATTGCTTTATTTAGTGATATTGATGTAGGATTAGAGTCTAAGATTTGCGGTATTGGAATATTTAAACTTGAAAACAAAAACAAATTTTTACGTTTTAAACATTCAGATATTGTTGAATGTGCCATTCAAAAGGGTTTTAGATTGGATTCAGCAATAGATAAAGCTTGCTTAATACTGAATATGCACAAAGAAAGCGGCTATAAAATTTTAGTACATGATGATGCACATGTGGAATCTGAATATTGGAAAAAATCTTTTTTAGAGGTCGATTATATAAAAGATGATTCTTACCAAACAAAGAGTTATATAAATTTATTGTCCGATTTTTCTCAACAAGTAATTTTCGAAGAAAAAGGTAAAAAAATTCAAACTGAGTTTATCAGCAACTGTCTACAGATATTTAATGAAAATGAAACTATGACCGAAGAAATTTTAGATAGGGAATTATTAGAAAATTACAATTTAGTTGAAGAATTTAAATCTTATAAAAAAGTATATTCTGAAAATTCAGGTATTGAATTTTCGGAAATATTCGACGTTTCCACTAATGCTCTGGTTAGAGAAAAACGTAAAATAAAAACTGACATAAAATTAGATACTCATTTTCAGATCAAATTGGATATTAATAAACCTGAAGCTTCTGAAGATTTTTTAGAACAAGGATACGATGAAGAAAGAAAAATGTTTTATTATAAAGTTTTTTTCAATTCAGAATTATAATCTTTTTTATTTTCATATATTTACTGCCAATCTATTACAAATTAATAAGTAAAATAGATGCCAATTGTAGATTTTATTATACCAGATTATTTTACAAGAATCGTTACTTGGAAAGTTAGTGAAACCAATGAAGAATTATTACGTATATTAAAGCTAGATAATAAAAGGCAAGGAAAATATGATTCTTTAACATCTAAAAGAAAACGTGAATATCTGGGTTTACGGGCTTGTTTAATGGCATTGGGATTAGATAATACTGTAAAATACACTCCCGAAGGTAAACCTTTTGTTGAAGGAACCTATAACATTTCCGTATCTCATTCACATGGAGTTGTATGTGTAGGAGCCTCTTCATTTAATATAGGGGTTGACATTGAATTGGAAAGAGAAGAAAAAATTAACACTATTAAATATAAATTCATTCGAAAAGATGAATTTGAATTTATTCCAAAAGATCAGGAAAAGGACTATTATCATATATTATGGGGAATTAAAGAAGCTTTATATAAGATTCATCATGGAAATTTATGGTCTTTTTTAAACCATTATCGAGTTGAGCCTTTTACCTTAAAAAATGAAAAGCCTATCATGTGTTGGATAATTGATGAAAAAGCAAGTGTCAAGTATTACGCTTACTATAAAAAAATTAACAATTATTATATGACATATGTCTTGAACTATGAATAATAATTTATTTATATAAGTTTTTATTTATCCTTTTTTTAATACATTGTATTTTTATCTTTTATAATTTTTAATATTGTAATATTTTATCACTTTGAAGAAAGCATTAATTATACAAAATAAATATATTGGAGATGTATTGGTTGCTAGTGTACTTGCCAAAAATTTAAAAAATATATTCCCACATATTGAAGTTCATTTTTTTTGCTACAATAAGGCAATTAGCATTCTTCAAAATAATCCGCATATAGACAAAATCATCGATTTTGATGATATTGAACTTAAAAAATTATCAGTTTTATGGAAATACTCCAACTATATTAGAAGTGAAAAATATGATATTTTAATAGATCCGTATGCAAAATTGCAAAGTCGATTTATTACTCTATTTTCTAAAGCTAAAAAAAGAATTAGTTTCGATAAACCTTTTTTTAAACATTTTTATACCGATGTATATATTGAGGAAAAACTTCCGAAAGTTATTAATTGTACCTCAATAGAAAACAGATGCTTATTACTTTCTCCTTTTATAAAAGATTTTTCTAATATTGATTTTCAAACAGAAATATTTCTAACAAATGCAGAAATTGAACATGCAAAACAATTGATGCATAATTCAGGCATTACTTTTACCAAACCTATCATAATTATTGGCATTTTGGGGAGTAGCATGGATAAATCATGGCCTCTTTCTTACATGGCTGATTTAATTAACGTATTATTATCCAATTATGATATTGATATTTTATTTAACTTTATTCCTCTTCAACATCATGAAGTTGAAATTTTACTTGAAAAAATTGACCATAAAGAAAAAATATTTACATCAATTCTTGGCAATAATGTTAGAGAATTTGCAGCAATATTATCTAATGCCGATGCTTTGATCGCTAATGAAGGGGGAGCTGTAAATATTGCTAAAGCTTTACAAAAACCTACTTTTTCAATATTTTCACCACATAAATTCAGAAAAGATTGGGGGTGTTATGAAAATTTATATATCCACCAAAGTTTTCATCTTATGGATATTTTCCCAGAAATTTATACAGCATATTCACCAAATGAAATTTTAAAAAATCCTG
>NZ_JAMBJZ010000107.1:0-5581 GCF_025291155.1 Apibacter sp. | reverse complement strand
ACGTTCCCCCTTTAAAGCAGATAAAAATCACATGCACCATAGGTATCTTCGTTTAGGTTTGTCTCACAAACAAGTATCATTATGTATGGTGGCAGAAAATGTTATTATTATACTTGTAGCATATTTTTTAAGACATATAAATGTTCATTTATTACTTGTAATTATTTTATCTTTAGGTTTAATATTCTCATTTTTACCTTTATTAATTAAAAATAATAAATCAAATACATGAATAATTTCCCCAAAATATACCTATCTCCTCCCCATATTGATCATTTAGAAATCGAGAACGTAGTCAAAGCTTTAAAAAGCGGCTGGATTTCTCCTTATGGTTCTTATATTCAAGAATTTTCAAGTAAATTATCTCAATATTTCAACAAGAAAGTTTTATTAACTAATAGTGGTACCTCTGCTCTACATTTAGCTCTTAAATTAGCCGAAATTGCAGATGGCGATTATGTATTATGCTCTAATTTCACTTTTGCAGCCACTGCTTTCCCTATTTTATATGAAAAAGCAATTCCTGTATTTATCGGTTCTGAAAAAAGAACGTGGAATATATCGCCAGAATTCCTCCAATATGCGATTGATGATTTAAGGAAAAAACATATTTATCCTAAAGCGCTTATTGTTGCACAAATATATGGTATGCCTGCCGAAATGGACCAAATAATTAATATTTGTAAAAATAATAACATAATTGTCATTGAAGATGCTGCTGAAGCTTTAGGTTCTTCCTATCATAATATTCCTGTAGGAGCATTGGGTGATTATGGAATTTTATCTTTTAATGGAAATAAAATAATAACAACCTCACAAGGGGGAACACTTATTCTTCCAAATGAAAAAAAATATAAATATGCTGAAAAGTTAGCTTCTCAAGCAAAAGAAAAGGCTGACTATTATAAGCATAACGAAATAGGCTATAATTATGCTTCTAGCAATATTCTTGCAGCACTGGGAAGCATACAATTCGATAAGTTAAATAAAAAAGTAAATAAACGAAGAAAAATTTTTAATTTTTATCTTACGAAATTTAAAGATAAATTCGATGTTGAATACCAAATGGAAATTAAGAATAGCATCGCCAATAGATGGTTAAGCACATTTATATTTCCCGCATCATTAAACAAAAAAATTAAAAGTTCTCTCGAAAAAAACAATATTGAATCAAGATATCTTTGGAATCCATTAAATAAACAAAAAGTGTTTAAGGATTTTCCATATTTCGGTAATTCTCTTTTTGAAAATAAATTATTTAATAACGGATTATGTCTCCCTTCCGGAGATAATTTAAAAGAAATCGATTTAGATAAAATTTTAGCAGTTATTGAAAAAAATATTTAGTTAAAACAATGCCTAATAAAGAAGATATTATTAAAATTAAAAATAAAGAAATTTCTTTTGAAGAGTTATTCAGTAAAAACATAGATTATTCATTTAAACAATTTAATTATTTAGATGATAAAATTATATTTGTGACTGGCGGTGGCGGATCTATAGGATGTATATTAATAAAACGCTTGTTGGAACAAGGAAGTAAAAAAATAATTGTTTTAGATCATTCAGAATATGCTATTTTCAAACTTAAACTAAAGTTCAAAAATGAAATCGATAACAAAAGACTATATCTTTTTTTAGGAGATATCAGAAATATCGATACAATTAAAAAAATTTTTTCAAAATTTCCAATTCAAATTGTTTACCACACAGCAGCCTATAAGCATATAGATATTTTAGAAAGCAACTATGAAGAATCAATCTCTGTAAATATAAACGGATCTTTAAATTTATTGAAGGAAGCTTCACGATATAACAGCATTGAGCAGTTTATATTTGTTTCCACTGATAAAGCGGTAAAACCTATAAGTAATATGGGCATATCAAAAAGAATAACTGAATTATATCTTTTAAAAGAAATATTTCAGAATAAAAATACTAGAAATATAAAAATTAAAATTATACGATTCGGAAATGTTTTTAATAGTAGTGGTTCGGTTTTTACCATTTTTAAATACCAAATCGAAAATAAATTGCCTATAACCATTACAAGTAAAAATATGAAAAGATATTTTATTTCTAAATATGAAGCTTCAATAGGAATGCTTGAAATAACAGCTCCCATTAATCATTCAGGTATATATATATTAGATATGGGAAAATCATTAAATATTGACAACCTTTTAAAAAAATTAATAAAAAAATTAGTTCTCAATTTTACACCGAAAATTACATATTTAGAAGAAATACCAAAATTTGAAAAATTAGAAGAAATATTATATTTTCCTTTTGAAAAAATAGAAAATAATATTTTTAATTACAAAAAAATAGATTTAATCAATTACAATATGAGAAAAATAGAAACTGAAATCATTAATCTTATGCTACTATTAAAAAAATAATTATTTTTGCAATTTAATTTATAATAATGAAATTATATAAATCAATTTTTCTTGTTTCTTTCACTTTATTATTTTTGTGTTCTTGCATTGGTGTAAAGGATTTAAAGTATCTTCAACCAAGTGAGAATTTACAATTTAATGAATATGGTCTTATACCTGTAATTTATGAAAACTACCGAGTTAAAAAAGATGATATTTTAGCTATGACTCTTATCACATCAGATAAAAACGCATCAAAATTTTTATCTGAAGAAAATACATCTGTTTTTAAAGGAGGAACAAATAGCAGTGATGGTAGATTAAGAACCAGCGGATTAATCGTGGATGCTAATGGTTATATTTCAATATACGGTCTAGGAGAATTTTACGTTTACGGGTTAACATTATCCGAAATTACAGATTTAGTTCAGGCAAAATTAAATGAAGTTCTCTATAATGAAGGAAAAGCAGAAGTTAGGATGAACATAGGAGCTATAAAATATTATATGGTAGGAGAAATAAATTCACCAGGCGAAAAAACAGAATTATCCAATAGAGTTGATTTATTACAAGCCATAGCTAAATCCGGAGATTTAACAAAATTTGCAGATCGACGTCATATAAGAATCATTAGAGAGTATCCTGAAGGAAAAAAGAATATAGTACTTGATGTAACACGTGATGATATTCTTAATTCACCTTATTTTTATTTACAATCGGGAGATCAAGTAATTATAGACCCATTAAAAGAAAAAATATCTGGTTTAGGAGGAGGTACCACAATTGGGGATGTGACACAATTTTTATCTGTAGGAATTCAAGCAATAACTACGTATTTATTTTTTAAAACCTTATAGTAATTCTTAATATCGGAACATGCATACCTCTAACTTGCAAAGTATAAATCAAAATAAAAATCAAAAAAATAAAAATTCTGATTTCCTGGAAAATAACTTTTTTAGTTTTGAAAGGTTCATCCGAAGACTTATAAAAAATTGGTATTGGTTTTTGATAGCTTTCATATTTGGATGGACCATAGCTTTTCTGGTAAATCGATTTTCAGACAGATTTTTTCAGTCTTCCACGACTGTAAGTATCTCATCCGGAACATCAAGTGTATTAGCGCCTAACCAATCTATAAATTTCATATGGGGAGGTAATAATGGCGCCACTCAAGGAATATATTATAAGAAATTATTATCATCAAGAACACATAATGAAAATCTCGTTAAATCACTTGATTTATATATTAATTATTATTTAAAAGGGAATATTAAAACAACTGAAATTGATTATGTAGATATTCCTTATAAAATTGTAATTGATACAAACTATGCCCAAGCCTTATATACAGATGTTAAGGTTGATGTGCTTCCTAATAAAAAATTTAAACTTACCTTTCCCGATAATTTAAATGAAAATTGTTTCCTTTACACTAATGAAAGTTATTATGCTAGAAAAGATAAATATAAAAAAGAACTTATCGTACCTTTAAATACTTGGATAAAAACAAATAATTTAAAATTCAAATTCGTAAAGAATAATGAATATGAAGGAAGATTTGGAGATAATGTAACTGACCTCAGCTTTTATTTTTATTTATCAACTATTAACAATGCTGTATCCAAGATAAAATCATTAGTTTCAATCGATTTTGATAAAGATTTACCTTCAATAATGATAATTACTAAGAAAGGATTAAGTTTAAATGGAACGATAAATTTTTTAAATAAATCTGTAGATGATTTGATTAAGAAAAGACTGGATGATAAAAATAAAGTTAATCTAAATACTATTGAATTTATTAAGAATCAACTTATAATAACTAAAAGAAAATTAGATAGTGCCACAGCTATTTTTCAAAGAGTTCAGCTCGATAATAAAATATTTTCAAAAGCCGATGTAAGTACTACTGTTTTATTATCCAAAATACAATCACTTGATATTCAAAGAGAAGAACTAAAATCAAAAATAGAAGCAGTAAATCAGTTAAAAAAATCAACATTTAATAAAAATTTCTATTTAGATGGAGACATATTAGGTATTTCAGATAAAAATTTAGATGAATTAATCCAAAATGTACAATCATTTGAACAGGAAAAAAAGGATTTATTATTAATTTATAGAGAAAATTCAGAGCCTATTAGTGAAATAAATTATAAAATTAATAATGCTAAAAATAAAGTCGCATCAATTTTAGACAATTCATCTAAAGATCTTTTTAATAACTTAAAAAATGTTAATAACCAAATAAGTAATTTGGAGCTTGATATAGAAACCCTTCCGGAAAAAGAACGGCTATTTGTTAATGCTCAAAGAGGATATTTATTAAATGACGGAATTTACAACACTCTTTTAGATAAACTATCTGAAGCAGAAATGAGAAAAGCTACAACTATATCTGATATTACCGTATTAGATAAAGCTAAGAACACAGGACAGGCACCAATAACTCCAAATATTAAGCAAAACAAATATAAATTTATAGGAATCTCATTAGTTATTCCATTAATTCTTTTATTTTTAATTGAATTATTAGATAACAAAATAAAATTAATTTCAGATTTAAAATCTATTACGAAAATTCCAATTATAGGAACTATTGGTCCAAAAAATACTGAAAATAATTTAGCAGTGTTAGCCAGACCAAAATCTAGCATTTCTGAAAGCTTCCGTGCTATTCGATCCAATTTAAGATTCCTATACAATGAAAAAGATATTAAAGGTGGAAAAGTTTTCCTAATAACTTCTTCCATCGGAAGTGAAGGTAAAACATTTATTGCAATTAATTTAGCATCAGTTTTAGCGCTTAGCGGAAAAAGAACCGTTCTAGTTGGAATGGATTTGAGAAAACCTAGAATTTTTGATGATTTTAAAATAAGTAATAAAGTCGGATTATCAGGATATTTATCCGGAGCAAATTCTTTAGATGAGATAATTAAAAAAACTGAATATGATAATTTGGATATTATAACTGCTGGTCCCATTCCCCCCAATCCTGGAGAATTGCTTATTAGTCCCGAAAATGAACAACTTATAAAAATACTAAGAGATCTATACGATTATATTATTATTGATTCTCCTCCTGTAGGCTTGGTTATTGATGCATATGATTTAATCTCGCTTTCAGATGCGAGAATATATGTCACCAGATGTAACTATACTTATAAGCAACTATTAAAAGGAATTAATGAAAAATA
>NZ_JAMBJZ010000106.1:0-5707 GCF_025291155.1 Apibacter sp. | reverse complement strand
GTATTTTATTCCAGATATTTACGACTATAAAAAAAAGTTTCCTAACTTATCAATTAAAGATGGAATCGAAAAAACTAAAGAAGGTGACATTTATGTAAGTAGATGGATGGGAAATAATTATGATAATAATGAAGAACAATTATTAATCAATCGCAATAAATATCTATTTAATGATAATAAGGCAAGCTTAGCATGGTTGAAAGTTAATGATTCACTTTTTTTAGAATCCTTAGTAATTACCTTTGGTTATACTAAAGATAAGGACTTATTAGATTGGGTAATGCAGAGGAATCGATCAAAAGCAGTAGAATTTATAAATAATTATGTTTTTGTAAGGAATTGCAAAGGGGAATTAGAGATACGTGAAGATATATTAAAATATATAGAGCAGAAAACAACCGATGAAGAAAACACCCATGACTATGCCAAAGCTCTCTATCATTATGAAGTTTATGAAAACCCGAATAAATGGACAGAAAAGGAAGCCTACAAAATATTAGCATATAAATCAAATACCTACGATTATCTTTTTATGAAATATAAAAACATTAGATATAACAACCGTTGGAACATATTAGGGAGTATATATTATTATTCAAATAGAGGAGATGAAAAAGAATGGAAGGAAATAGAAAAGAATTTTGAAAAGAATAATTATTATAATTTACCTCATTTGAAGGAAGCCTTAGAATATGCTTATATTTTTGAATAGTTAGGGATTTAAATTAAAATAATATCTAGACAGTTTCAGGAACTAAAAATTTAACTACTATGAGATTAATTACAGTTATTGTATTCTTTTTATGTTTTTGTATGGATGCTAATACTGTTGTATTAACAGAAAAACAACTTAACGGAAAGAAAGATAATGATAATTCGAAATTTGAAACAATTGCTTTAAAATATTTAGGCTTAGAAGAAAATGATTGCGCTATGCATCTAATTGTTCAAAAAAAATTACCTTATGCAGATCAAACTGTTATTGTAATTCCCGAATATATCTCTGAAAGTCGTAATGAAGATGATGAATTTGATGTTAACTTACATATCCTTCTAATCGATACCACTAGTGAAAAAGTAATTTCCTATTACCCTGATGAATTTGTTGAAATTTCTGATGCCATTAAACTGGGTTCAATTTCAATAGATACCGGATTATTTATTTTGAATGAGGAATATAGGGCTTTTGGAATAGTAGTCCATCACAATAATTTCAGAAGGCATGGACATTATACTTCCTCTACAATATCTTTGTTTATTCAAAAAAATAAGACCTTGCAAATGGTTTTAGATAGTTTGATTACAAACTATACCCGAGGAGAATATTCTGGTTGTGAGGGAGATACAGAAACAATGAAATCTGTATTAATAATATCGGATAAACAAACTAATAATTTTAAAAATATTATTGTTAAAAATACTGAAAACCATACATTTTTTGAAAGGGATAAAGGTATAACAATAGAAGATGAATTTGAAGATTATCCTTGTATTGAAAGAGAAGAAGATTTTACAAATCAATATACTTTAAAGTATGTTAATGGAAGGTATCAAAAAATAAATTAACGTTATCCGATCTTTATCCATTTATCTTATTTTTCAAAAAACAATAAAAAAGGGGTAAAAAAAATCCAATAAACATATTCGAAAAAATCGCAATGATTTTCTCTATTATTTAAATAATTCATAAATAATAGCAAAAAAAGACATAAATATAATAATTAATAAATTAAATTGATAATTGTAAATAATTTTCCCTATACGTCCCCCTGTCTAAATTTTAAATTTGTTATATGTTGAATATTATTATTTGAATACTGAAACTAACCCATATAAATCAAAATGAAAAAATTAATAATAGTAATTATTCTTTTCTCTTTTTTTTCATGTCAATGGAAAAAAAATATAAAACACGATGATAATTTAAATAGAGAAAACAATCAAGCTTCTTCATATATAGAAAAAATTAAAGAGTATTGGATAACTGATAAGATTTCTTTAAAAGATATAAGTAATAGGAATACTACAAGAGTAAAGACAAGGTATATTCTTGTTTAAAAGGGAATATACATCAAGTAAGATATTCTGCTAGTGCAGGATGGATAGTACGAGTAAAGATTCAAAATGTCAAAGATTTGTTAGAACAGGAAAGAAAAGTAAATTATAAAACACAATATACGGATAAATTAAAAGGGATTGACATTAAAGAATCTGATGAAGTATATTTAATATATATGCATTTAAGTAAAAGGTATGTTAAAAAAGGAGATAAGGTAAAGTCTGGTGATGTAATTGGATTGTCAGGAGTGTCTGGGAGCATAGCTAATAATATTCCTAGTCCACATTTGCATTTTGAAATCACAACAATACTAAATGCCTATGGGACAGGAAAAACAAGAAGAACTAATCCTGCAAGATTTGTTAAGTTAAATTCATATAATACGAAAGAACAGGATGAAGCCGTTAAATTTAAATATAATGAAAATGGACATAAAACAAAATGGAATGCTCCAAAACAAGATCAAACAAAAGATTAAAATAATAGTATATTTCTTTATATTATTAAATTTTAATTCATGCCAATCCCAAGAAAAGAATATAGCTTTAGGTATAACTTATAATAATATTACCAATTTTTCTGACGTAATTTATGATGATTACAGTGGGGTAGGAATTACTCAAATTAAATCTGAAAGTATTTCAAGCTTTCTAAACACTGAATCCAGATATTTTATTCTATGGAATGAAGAAAATATTTCCAATACAAATAATATTTCTTTTACAGAATTAGCCCTTATTAATTCTAGAGATGATATAAAATCTGGAAAAGAAAAAATAAGATACCTTTTTATAGAAAGGGAAAAAGGGAAAAATAAAGAATTAATAGATACTTTAAAAATACCAAAAGGCTTTGATTATTCTCAATTTAATTACAAATCTGGTAATGTTGATAAAACAGGTATTGCTATTGGGAAATATAGCAACAGTACAAAAAAAGAATCTTTTGAGTTATACGAACTTTATGGTCTAAGTAATGTAGGGAAATTAACTAGATTACCGTTATCAACTATTATTTACGATTGCCCCCCCCCCTACATACTATTTAAGAGAATATGAGCCAGAAGAATATACATATAAAACTAAGCAAGAATATAATAAAAACAAAATTATTTCAAGTAAATGGTTTGGAATATATCATGTGATCAGTAAAGAATCTAAAGATTGGAGGGAAGATAAAAGTATTACATTGAGTATTTCAAAAGATTCTATAATTTATGAAATAGCAGGTTATCAGATTTATCAAAAATATTTATTAACAGGAAAAGAAGTTGATAATAAATTATTATTGTCTTATTCAAAGTATTTAGATGGTAGTGAGAGTGCTATATTAGAAAAAACAAAAGATTTTGGAAATATATATTTTGATGGTAAAAAATATTTATGGGAATCTCCCTATTTAGATTTTTATTATGATAATAAACAATATATATTAAATAAAGTGCAGTAAATAATAATATGCATAATTAAAGCTCTGTTTTACATTAATGTTTTTTATCTAATATTAAAAAAGAGGGCTTTAAAAACGGTGAATAGGTATATTCAAAAACGTCGTGCTAAATTTATATAAATTAGGTATAACTTCGGAAGTAAAAGCTATTTATACAGGATTAATGACAACACAAAGTGATTTTAGAAAAGCTATAAATTCTGATAAAATAGATTTTGTTTCAGGAAGTAATAAATCAGATTTTAAACCAGAAAGAGGAGATATATTTGTTTGGCGAAAAAGTAATGGTGTTGGTCATACAGGCATAGTATATGAGTATGATGAATCTACAGATTTAGTAACTATTTTAGAGGCAATAGGAAGAACAGGGGCTGTAGGAGAATCTCAACAAGTTAAAAATGGTGGGTATTCTGGAAAAGGCTGTTCGAGAACGGCTATATATATGAGAAATAGTGGAGCATTATCTACTCATGATGGATGGAAAGGATATTTTAGACCCAAAAATTATACTAAAAAATTATAATTATGAAAATCAAATTAATATATATGACCTTAATTTTAATCTCATGTACTTTAGTTTCTTGTAAAGGGCAAGATAAAGAAAAGTCTTTGATTGGAATAAAAAATAAGGTAGATAATTATTCTCTTGATAACATATTAAAATGCGGAGATTTTTCCTTTGAAAATGGTTATTTTGTAACAGCTGATTATGGCTGTATTTATAATCCAAAAGAGAATAATAATTTAGGGAATATTCTAATTTATTATATACCTAAAAATGACATAATTTTAAATACTCAAGAATCTGTTAAAGAAATTAATGAGTTGTCTATTGATGAACTTAAAAATAAATTTAACATTTATGTTTTTCTGATTGAAAAAAAGTATTTAAACTATAATAAATCAGGAGATCCAATATATTATCAAAAAGATAACTATATGGAGAAATTATTTACAAATAATTCAAATGAATGGGAATTGTTAGATTCTATTAAAATACAGTCCTTAAATGAAAATAATTTAGAACAAGAATGGAGAGAAAATTTCATAGATACTAAAATTCAAAAATTAAGAGCTAATGATTTTATCGCAGTAAATAATATTTCTAAAAAATGGTATGGGAATTATTCAGTTTGGTTAGACTATGGAGATATAGGAGGGCAGAAAGCAGGTTATGAAATTATTTTAGAGATAACAAAAGATAGTATAAAAGCAACAGGAGACGGTTTCCAAATGAGCTTTATAGACCTATTAACAGCTAAAGAGGAGGACAGTAAACTCGCTTTATATCATTCAAGAAATTTGTATGGATATAAACAAGGGGGAGATATGAATCCTGAATTTGTTTTAATTGAAGATAAAGGGAACTATTATTTGACAACCCAATGGATATCTCAAGATGTAATAACAAAACCTAAAAAACTAGGTTATGAAATTATAAAGAAAAAATAATCATGATATATAAAGTTCAATAAAATTACAATGGGCATGATTAAACACTACTCCGTATTTATCTTATTTTCTGTGCTTTTCAAAAAACAATAAAAATTAGGTCTAAAAAATGCTGAATACATATGTTTAAAAATACTACACTGATTTAGTCTAATATTTAAATAATTGTTAGCCCCTTATGATTATGAGGGAGATTTAATTCCATTACTGTATAAGAAAAGCTCATTTCTTTGCCCAATGTATAGAAGAATCCGGGAGGGATTTATTAGGAGCAAAAAAAGGTGAAACTAAGATAAAAAAGAATATCAATGCAAAGAAATATTTAGAAGGAGCTGATGAATTTGCTGATGTTAATAATGGAGGAACTTCGGGACTTGTTAATAGAAGAAATAAAGAAAATAAAATATTTTTACATAATATTTATGAAAACAATAAATAAAGTTATAAGAATTATATTGATATATTTTAGTTATTTTCTTTTATTTTTTTCCTGTAAAGCAGAGGGGAGAGATAATATAAAAGAAAAAAAGAATGTAGTTTCGGAGGATTCAATAACCATTCGCCAAAATCCAATTCAGGAAAATGAACTATGGTATTTTTACGATATTTCTCATTATCCTGTTTTAGACTTGAAAGGTATTGAAAGAGAAAAATTAAAAAAAGAAATAAAAACATATACTATTGAATTAAAGGAAAACCATATTTTTATATCTAATTCATGTTCTAATATTGAATATGTTAATCTTA
>NZ_JAMBJZ010000105.1:0-5785 GCF_025291155.1 Apibacter sp. | reverse complement strand
TAATAACCATGGAAGAACCCTTCACTTTAAGATCTTTAATTACTGTAACAGCATCTCCATCTTGAAGTTCAGTTCCGTTGCTATCCTTAACTACTGTATTATTTGCGGTTTCATCTCCTGACCATTCATAGAAACAATCGGGACATACATTAGAAGTACCGTCAAAATAAACATTTTCCATTGAACATTTGGGGCACTTTACTACATCTGTCATTATTTTTACATTTAATTGATTAACAAAATTAATTGGCCCACAAATATAACTTTTTTAAACTCGGAGAACAAATATTGAATAAACACTTATTTCCTGAGCTATTTTTATAAGTACTTAAGTAAATTTTTTATCTATATAATCATAATTTATATATAAAGTTTCAGGTGGTGATAAGATTCTTTAAGTCAAAATAAAAAGTTATCTTTGTCTTAATCGGTCAAATTCATTTAGCATGAAAGAAAGAATTGTTGTTAAGATAGGAAGTCAGCTGTTAACCCGTGAAGATGAAACACTTGATATTACACAAATGTCAAACTTAGTTGATCAAATTGCGGAGCTTCATAAAAATAATATGGAAATTATTCTGGTATCTTCAGGAGCAGTAGCATCAGGACGAAATGAAATTAATACCCGAGCTAAGCTAGACAGTATTTCTGCACGTCAATTATATTCTGCGGTTGGACAGGTTAAATTAATTCATAGATATTATGATTTATTCAAACAACATGGTATCCTATGCGGACAAATTTTGGCAACCAAAGAAGACTTCTCTACTCGTCGTCATTATCTTAACCAACGAAATTGTATGAATGTTATGCTAGAAAATAAGGTAATACCAATTGTAAATGAGAACGATGCTATTTCTATAAATGAGCTCATGTTTACCGATAATGACGAATTATCCGGTCTTATCGCTGCAATGATGGATTGTAAAAAACTGATAATCTTAAGTAATATAGATGGAATTTATACCGGCGATCCTTCAGACCCTGAATCTGAGCTTATAAAAGAAATTGATTTTAAAAAGGAAACTATTGAAAAATATATACAGTCTTCAAGATCTACTACCGGGAGAGGAGGCATGATAACTAAATACAATATAGCCCGTAAAGTAGCTGAGGAAGGAATTGAAGTTATCATCGCTAATGGAAGAACTGAAAATATTATATCTTATCTGGTCAATGAAAGAAAAGTTCCTTCCACTCGATTTATTCCTTCTACTAAAGAAATTTCCGGCGTAAAAAAATGGATTGCACATTCTGAAGGTTTTGCAAAAGGAGAAATTCATATCAATGCAGGAGTAAGAGAGGCTTTGATAAATTATAAGGCCGTCAGTATATTGGCAGTTGGTGTAACAAAAATAGTAGGTAATTTTGAAATTGATGATATTGTACGTATTATTGATCACACTGGCAAACAAATTGGAGTTGGACGATCCTCTTATACCAGTAAAGAAGCAAAAGAAATTCTAGGGAAAGCCCATACTAAAGCTCTCATTCATTACGATTATTTATATATTGAAAAATAAAATATGTCTTCCATTTATCAAAATATTTTCTCCTTATCGGCTAAAGCCTCAAAAGAATTACAACTTATTGAGGAAAAAAAGATCACTCAAGTGTTACAAGCACTTGCTAAAGAAACTGAAAATTCGGTTTCTTATATACTTTCCGAAAATAAAAAAGATACGGAGAGAATGCCCTCTAGTGACCCAAAATTTGATCGATTGTTACTTACTCAGGAACGTATCTTCAATATTATTAAAGACATTCGTAATGTGTCCACCCTTCCCTCTCCCATCGGAAAAAAAATGATTGAAAAAAATTTGCCTAATGGTCTTAATTTATCAAAAATATCAGTCCCTTTTGGAGTTATAGGAATTATCTACGAAGCCAGGCCTAATGTGAGTTTTGATGTTTTTTCCCTATGTTTAAAATCCGGTAATGCATGTATATTAAAAGGAGGCTCGGATGCTTTCTTTTCCAATTCGGCCATTGTTACCATTATAAAAAAAGTTTTACAACATGAAAACATCAATCCGAATATATGTACTTTTTTGCCAAATGATCGCTCTTCAACTTTAGCCTTATTACATGCATCAAATTATGTAGATCTCATTATTCCAAGAGGAAGCAAAGGATTGATAAATTTTGTACGTGAAAATTCAAAAATTCCGGTTATAGAAACTGGCGCAGGTGTGTGTCATACTTATTTTCATAAAGATGGAAATTTGGACATAGGTAAAAAAATTATTTTCAATGCAAAGACTAGAAAAGTAAGTGTATGTAATTCACTTGATTGCTTACTTATTGATAGTGAAAGAATTAATGATCTTCCTGACTTATGTAAAAAATTGGAAGAAAAAGAAGTAATCCTTTATGCAGATGAATGTTCATATAATGAATTGATTAACTTTTATCCATCAAAATTATTATGTAAAGCAACCCAAGAGAGTTTTGGAACAGAATTTTTGGATTATAAAATGGCAATTAAAACAGTTCATTCGTTAGAAGAAGCCATAGATCATATTACTACTTATGGTTCTAAACATAGTGAAGCCATTATAAGTGAGAATAGAGATTGTATAAATATTTTTGAAAAAATGGTAGATGCTGCTTGTGTTTATGCGAATGCCTCTACTGCTTTTACTGATGGCGCGCAATTTGATATGGGGGCAGAAATAGGAATTAGTACGCAGAAAATGCATGCCCGTGGTCCTATGGGTCTGGAAGAACTCTGCACGCATAAATGGATTGTAGAAGGTAATGGTCAAATACGATCGTAAAAATTTAAATTGAAACAAATTATCCTGTTTTATGAAGCTAAGTGTCAAATAGGTTAAAGCAATCGAAATTAAATTTTTTTTTCTTATCAATACGAGTAAGTTCATTAAGGATTTTATATTAGATTCATTTTATCATATTTTAATGACAATTTTTTTACTTTTTGAGAATTGTACAGTTAGACTATTTTATTTAGTTATTAGAAATATAACTTTTCGCTTACATTCAACTTATTACTAGATTATCTATTTTATAGAATGTCAAAATATAAAGATCATAGAAAAAATGCATTTGATTAAAGAGTTTATTTAGCTCAATTAATTATAATATTAAAGAAGCATTAGATTTTAGGATAAAATAAAAATCTAATGCTTCCTAAATTACTTTTTTATGTTTTAATAACCGCTATTTTCAACAATAAAATAAAGCAAAAATTCAAGCATCAATAATTACTATTGGTTAATTATTATGTTATCCAATCACGTGAGCTGCATCAAGCACAATTTTTATAAGAAATAGTAAAGATACTATATAAACTGTAGGAGTAACTTCTTTATATCTTCCACCAAAAACTTTTAAAAATGTAAAACTAAGCATACCAAATACAATTCCTTCAGCTATGCTAAAAGTAAACGGCATAAAAATTATAGTTAAAAAAGCGGGTAATCCTTCTGTTACGTCTGAAAAATCGATTTTTACAACTGATGAAATCATAAAAAGTCCCACAATTATTAAAGCTGGAGCAGTTGCGGCTGCCGGAACGAGTAAAAATATTGGTGCTAAAAACAATGCTAAGATAAACATAAATGCCGTACTTAACGCTGTTAAACCGGTTCTTCCGCCTGAAGCTACACCTGAGGCACTTTCAACATAAGAAGTTATAGTACTTGTACCCAAGATTGCACCTACTGTTGTACCTAAAGCATCCGAAAATAATGCTTTTTTCATTTGTGGAAAATTTCCTTCCTCATCTGTTAATCCTAATTTGGAAACTACTCCTATTAGGGTTCCAATCGTGTCAAATAAATTAACAAATAAAAAGGTAAATACGACAATAAGCATATCTACTGAAAATATCTTATCCCAACCTTCGGAAGAAAACATGGGCTCGATCGCTTTACCGAATATCGGTTTAATTGATGGAGGCATACTTACAAAAGATTTCGGAAGGTTTATATCTCCAAGTAAATAGCTAAATACTGTTGATACCACAATTCCGGCCAATATAGATCCATTTATATTACGTGAATGTAAAACAGCTGTTACAAATAAGCCCGCAAAAGCAATCCAAACTGAGTGCATTTTGAAATCCCCTAGGGCAAGAAATGTATTCGGATCAGAAACAATAATGTTCGCTCCTTTTAATCCTATTAATGTAATAAATAATCCAATTCCAACCGGAATAGCCTCCTTTAGAACTTTGGGAATGCTTTTCACAATCATTTCTCTAATGTTGAGAAAGGTTAGTAAAATAAAAATTATACCTTCAATGAATACTGCAGTTAAAGCAAATTGCCAAGAATATCCTAGTCCTAAAACTACAGAGAAAGCAAAAAAACTGTTCAACCCCATTCCCGGCCCCTGTGCGATGGGTAATTTTGCAAATATTCCCATTAAGAAAGTAGCAAATATAATAGCAAGTGCAGTCCCGGTAAAGAGAGCCTCCTTGTCCATTCCTGTTTCCGATAAAATACTTGGATTTACAATTAACGCGTAGGACATAGTTAAAAAAGTTATAACACCCGCTATTAATTCTTTTTTAACAGTTGTTCCTTTTTCGGATAGCTTAAAGTATCCATCTAAAAAAGTTTTCATGTTATCAGTCTAGTTTAGTTTAGTAAAAAACAAAAGTACTAACAAAAAAATGATACAAGCCTTAGTTTTTTATAAATCTTAATTATTTTATTAACTATTTATCTAGCATATATAGTAAATTATTCCGGATCATTTATTTATTCAACTAAGAGGTAATTCATTAAAATCTAAAGTAAATAGCTCCTCAGGTATAATGGTGTTAGGATAAACCTTTTCTGCTTCTTCTTTAAAAACAGAAAGATCTGTGTACCGATTAGAAAAATGCCCTAATATTAGCAATTTCACCTTTGCACCTTTTGCTATTTGCGCTGCTTGGTAGGCTGTAGTATGACCTGTTTTACTTGCCAGCTCTTTTAAATCATCTAAAAATGTAGCTTCATGATATAAAACATCCGTTCCTTTTATTTGGGATATAATGTGAGGAATAAATTTCGTATCTGAGCAAAAGGCATAACTAAAAGAATGTTTAGGAGGTAAGGTTAAAAATTCATTTTTTATTATTTCACCTTTTTCTGAGATAAAGTCTTTACCCAATTTTAAGTTATGATAATCACATGTTTGGATTTCCGGATATAAATTGATCACATCCATATTTAGCTTTCTCGGTTTTACCTTTTCTTTAAATAAAAAACCATTTGTATAAATGCGATGATTTAATGGAATAGTCCATACACTCATTTTATTATCTTCGTAAATCAATTCACTTTCTTGAGAGGTTAACTCAATGAAATTAATTTCAAAATAATTAATGCTTTCGGTTAGTAGTAACTGAGTTTCAATTAATTTCTTTATACCTCTGGGACCATAAATATGTAAGGGTTCAGTTCTTCCCAATAAATGAAAAGAAGATATAAGTCCAATTAATCCAAATACATGATCACCATGCAAATGAGATATAAATATGTTGTTAATACTGGTAAACTTAACTTTTGCTTTTCTTAGTTGTACTTGAGTTCCTTCACCACAATCAATTAAAAAATTTTCATTTCCACAACGTAATAATTGAGAAGTAGGATTTGTGCGTATGGTTGGAATTGCAGAATTAAAACCTAAAATAGTAAGTTCCATAAAATTTATATCGTGTTTTTTAATAGTAATAAACTATTTACTCACTAATATTTTTCATAAAAATACATGATTTTTTTCATTTGTTAAATAAAAATATGATATTTAAAGGTATTTTTTTTTTCTT
>NZ_JAMBJZ010000104.1:0-5823 GCF_025291155.1 Apibacter sp. | reverse complement strand
ACATTCAGGATATTTTGGATTTTTAAATCCCATTCCTTTACCTGTTAATTGGTAAGGCGGCACGCCTTTAGAAACTAAATATTTGATAACAGAAGTTACTCTTCTTTTAGATAGATTCAAATTATAAGCGACTGAACCTCTTGCATCAGAATGGCCTTCAACTAAAAATCTTGTTCCTTTACCGTATTTAATAATGACTTCAGCTACTTTATCTAAAATAGGTTGAGATTCTAATAAAATCTTATCTGAATCAAGATTAAACTGTATACCACCCATAGTAGCGATAAGCGGATTAATTGCGTCATCAGCTAATTTTTGTGGTTCAGGACAACCGTCATTGGATGCAGGGCCAGGGAAAGTCGGACATTTATCATATAAGTCGATTATACCATCAAAATCAACATCTAAGGCTCTACCGGATCCATCTACGCGCGCTCCTTTAGGTGTATCAAGTTCTCTATCCCAATCATCACAAACTCCATCATCATCTTTATCACCAAATACACAAACTTCTAATTGCTGTTGACTTGCTACATCATTAATTTTAGTAAACATTTCACGTAATGGATCAACCCAACTTAAATGCTCATTATGTTTTCCTATTTTATATGTTAAACCAAAAGATGTAGTTATAAAGTTATCCGATTTACCTCCTTTATGCAAATCAGCATAATGACCATTATTACCAGAACCATCAAAAAGTTCATCTCCTGTCATTACGTATATTGCTTTAAAAGAAGTATCCCATCTTTTATTAATTTTGTATGTTACTCCGGGTCCCACCTGAGCAAACACAGATTTAAGACCCATATCTACATCAGCCGTAGTCGAATATTCCGTCTCACCTTGTTCACGTGCTTTAGTTTTAGCTTTATATTGAATTGTTCCTATACCTGCATAAGCATGAATTGCCCATCTATAAGATGATCTATTGTCAATTCTTCTAAATAACGAAGAAACATTTAAATCACCTAAAAAGCTAACTGCTAAATAATTTGTTTTTGCATCCACTTTTTTTGAACCATATCCTTGTCTTGATTCGCCAAATTGTCCCAATAAACTTATTCCAAAGGCGTGAGATATTTGTTTATTTATTGAGGCTTGAAAATCATATCCAACTCTCCATTTGGTTGATGCACCGTTATCAACAGAGGTAAAGTCAGCAGTTATTAACCAAGGAACACCTCCATATATAGATACAGACCAGTCATTAAATTGTTTCTGATCTTTAGTGAATTTTACATAATCTTCAGTGAAATTACTACTATCTACATTTTGAGCATGTACATTCAAGTAAATACAAAGAACTGAAAGTAAAATTAGAATACATTTTTTATTCGTAACAATATTCATAACTATAATTAATTAGTAAGTATATTAAGCCTTCTTCTATACAAAATCATTGAAGGATGTAAAATTATCAAAATTTTTTAAATAAAAAAATATATTAAACTAATTCGTATAAAATTTTTTTTGAAAAACTTCTTTTCGAAATATGTGCGATATGAGGAATTTTTAAATGTTTTGAATAAAATAATATAGAATTATAATAAACTATATCGATATCTATAGTTCTATCCTCATATTTTCCGCTATAGAAACTGTCATAATCTCTACCTAAAAGATGTTCAATTTTTTTTATGGATTTTAAAAGTTTAATAGGAGAAAGAGTTGTATTAATAACAACACCTATATTAAAATAATTATTTTTTGAGATATAATCTTCAGGTTCAGATTCTATTAATTCAGATTTTTTTAAAATACGACCTATTTTGTAATTAATTAAATCTAAAGCTTTTATTATATTATTTTTTTTATCTCCTAAATTACTTCCAAGTAACAAAACAACTTTATTCATCTATTAATTTATAATTATATTATATTTGATTAAAAATAATGAAGAAATGAAAAAATTTATCATACAAGTATTAGCAACTATCGTTGGAATTATATTATTAACGAGTATAGGTGTGTTTAGCTTGATTGTAATAAATATTATTGCATTTATTCCATCTAAACCAGTTGTTAAAGATAATTCAATTTTAGAAATAAATCTAAATAACCCAATAATTGAATCTCCAAACGATGGTATTGATATTTTTTTCATTGATAATGAAAATCATATTTCTTTAAAAGAAATTTTAGATTTAATTAAATATGCAAAAAATGATGATAAAATTAAGGGAATAAGCTTGAAACTATCAAATTTAAATGCAGGATATTCGCAAATATCTGAAATTCGTCAAGCTTTGATTGATTTTAAGCAAAGCAATAAATTTATTTATTCTTATAGTAATGATTGTGATCAAAAAGCATATTACTTGTCTTCAATATCTGATTCTTTATTCCTAAACCCGAATGCCAGTTTAGAATTAACGGGTTTATCAGCAGAAGTTTTATTTTATAAAAATTTAGGACAAAAATATGGGATAGGTTTCGAGGTTATTAGACATGGAAAATATAAATCAGCTGTAGAACCTTATCTTAGAGAGAACCTATCTAAAGAAAATAAAATTCAATTAAATGAATTATTGCAAAACTATTGGCATAAAATATCTAATGATATAATTTCATCAAGAAAAATAACTACCGAAAATTTTAATGAATGTGTGGATAGTTTATATAGTTTTATACCGGAATTAGCTTTAAGGTATAAATTGGTAGATAGATTAATTAATGAGTCTGAATATGATAATATCATTAAAAAGAAATTAGGGTTTAATGATGATGAGAATATTAATAAGATATCTCCATATCAGTATAATAAAACTATTAAGAATGATTCAAAGAGTAATAATAAAATTGCAATATTATATGCTACAGGTCAAATATACACAGGAATAGGAGATACGGAGATTCATTCCAAAACATTTATAGATAATATTAATGAAATAAAAAATGATGATAATATAAAGGCCGTAGTATTAAGAATAAATTCACCGGGAGGAAGTGCAAATGCATCCGCAGAAATTTTATATGAACTGTTAGAATTAAAAAAGAAAAAACCTATAATCGTTTCTTTTAGTAATATAGCTGCTTCTGGAGGATATTACATTTCTATGGCTGGTGATAAAATTTATGCTCAAGAAAATACACTTACAGGCTCAATCGGAGTATTAGGAATGATTCCAGATATTAAAAAATTAGCTAATAATGTCGGTATTACTTCTGATTATGTGGCTACTAATGCAAATTCATTGTATTATTCTTTAATGGAAGGTACATCTGAAGGTTTTAGAGATGTTATGGGTAAAGGTGTGGAAATAACTTATAAAAAATTTGTTAATGTGGTTATGAAGGGGAGAAATATGAGTTTTTCACAAGTAGATTCATTAGGAGGAGGGAGAATTTGGAGTGGGAAAGATGCAGTTCGACATGGTTTAGTAGATGAAATAGGTAATTTTAACGATGCAATTAATTATGCTGCAAAAAAAGCAAATTTATCTAAATATAATTTACTTACTTATCCTAAACCGAAATCCGAATGGGATTTATTTTTAAGTATAATAAAACCTGATAACGAAGAAACTAGCGTAATAATTAAAGATAGATTTCTTAAATATGAATTAGGAAATGATAATTATAAACTGCTGCAAAAATTAAAAAATATTGATAGCGGTCAAGAGATAAAGTGTTTAATGCCTTTTGAAATAGAAATTAGATAAGAAAAAAAAACATTAGTAAAAATATTATAAGTAATATATCATTTTCAATAAAGATGTTATATCTTTGCACAGCTTAAAAGATTTAGAAGAGATAATTTTAGTTTTTTCTAGAAGTTATTCAAACAAATGGCACATAATTAATTTAAATTTAAATGGGATTATTTGATTTTCTTACACAAGAAATTGCGATTGATTTGGGTACAGCAAATACTTTAATCATTCATAATAATAAAGTAGTTGTTGACAGTCCTTCCATTGTTGCAATAGATAGAAGAACAATGAAACCTATTGCAGTGGGAGAAATAGCCAAACAAATGCAAGGGAAGACACATGATGACATTAAAACAATAAGACCTTTGAAAGATGGGGTTATAGCTGATTTTGGTGCGTCTGAGCATATGATAAGAGAATTTATAAAACAAATTCCCGGGATAAAAGGCAAAATCTTTAACCCGTCTCTTCGAATGGTTATTTGTATTCCATCAGGAATAACAGAAGTTGAAAAAAGAGCTGTAAAAGATTCAGCGGCTAAAGTTAATGCGAAAGATGTAAAGCTAATATATGAGCCCATGGCAGCAGCTATTGGAGTCGGGATAGATGTTACTCAGCCTAAAGGTAATATGATTATTGACATAGGAGGGGGGACAACGGAAATTGCTGTTATTGCCTTAGGAGGAATAGTTTGTGATAATTCTATTAAAATTGCTGGAGACGTTTTCAATAATGATATTCTATACTATTTAAGGACTCATCATAATTTATTTATTGGAGAAAAAACGGCTGAACATATTAAAATGGAAGTAGGTTCTGGGCTTGAAGAGATAGATAATCCACCGGATGATTTACCAGTGCAAGGAAGAGACCTGATCACCGGTAAACCTAAGGAGATTATGGTTAATTACAAAGAAATGGCTAGGGCTCTTGATAAATCTATATTAAGAATAGAAGATGCTATTATGGAAACTTTATCAAGAACACCTCCGGAATTATCAGCGGATATATATAACACAGGTATATATTTAGCCGGAGGAGGAGCTTTACTTAGAGGTTTAGATCAAAGAATAAGTAGGAAGACAGGATTACCTGTTTTTATAGCTGATGATCCACTAAGGGCGGTAGTTAGAGGTACGGGAATTGCACTAAAAAATATTGAAAAGTTCGAGAATTTTTTAATAAAATAATAACAACTTTTAAAATAAAATATTTTAATGTCTGTATTGGTGAATTTTCTATCAAAAAATAGTAGATTTTTACTATTTTTATTTTTACAGATATTAGCGCTTTTTTTTTCCTTTAATAAGAATGTTTATCATAATTCAATTCTTGAAGGTAAAATAATTTCATTTACAGGTTTTTTTGATAATAAAATTTCTTATTTAACATCTTACTTAAATCTTAAAGAAGAGAATGAACGTTTAATTGAAGAAAACAAAGAATATAGAAATAAGTTCTTAGGAAAGACAAAAATAATAAAACCTGAGTTTTTTGCTATGTTGGATACAACCAAATATAAGCAAAAATATTATTATACCAATGCTGATATAATATCTAATTCAATTACCAGATCAAACAATTATTTAATTATTGATAGAGGTACAAATCAAGGGATAAGTCCGGAAATGGGAGTAATTACTTCTACTGGTGTTGTTGGAATGATTATTAATTGTACAAAAAATTATTCAAAAGTCATATCCATACTTAATAAAAATACAAGAATAAATGCTAGATTAAAATCAAGTAAATATTATGGTACGCTATTATGGCAAGGAGAAGATCCACGAATTATGACATTATCGGATATTCCTAAATATGTAGGAGTAAAAGTAGGAGATACCATTGAAACCGATGGTAAGTCAAAGGTGTATCCAGAAGGTATATTGATCGGAAGAGTTAGTAGCAAATCTATAGATGAAGAGACAGGTAATTGGAATATTTCAGTAGAATTATTTCAAGATATGGGTAATATACAAAAAGTATATGTTGTGGATAAATTGGATAAAGATGAAATAAAAATTTTGAAAGATTCGATCAATTAATAATGCTTACTAGATATACATTAATTAATTTAATTTTAATACCCATTATAATATTAGTACAGATTTTCGTATTTAATAATATATGTTTTTTCCATAAGTATAATCCTATAATTTATATTATA
>NZ_JAMBJZ010000103.1:0-5980 GCF_025291155.1 Apibacter sp. | reverse complement strand
TATATTGGCATTTTTCTATTGAACATCATTTTGTTTATTTTCAACAACATTTAAAATAATATTACTTGAAAAATATTGATAATTATTATTCAACTTAATCAAAACACTTGATTTTATGGGGGAGGTAAGACAATGTATAAAAACAAAACAATACATTACCAGCTATCTTTAAGATTTAAAATTTAGATCTCTCTCTAATAATAGCCCAAAAATCTGTCTATCATTTATAAATTAGTTTTATCTTTACTTCAAATTATACAGAAAATATAACGTTAAAGGAAAGAATTTTAAATGTAACAACACTATTATTTCATCATCATGGCTGTAATAATGAAATAATAGAAAAAGCAAATGTGGCAAAGACAAGTTTTTATCAACATTTCAAATTTAAAGAATACTTGGCGTTGAATATTTAGGTTCGAAGGACTAAAGCAGTACACAAATGAGAAGGAAGCAATAATTGAAATTGTTATATCTATATTTGAATGTATAAGATATATGAATGAGGAAGAAAATTTCAGAGAATGTTGTTTTTTAAAAATGTTAACAAAAATACAAACAGATAACACCCGAATTTTTTTGTACTATTCAATCACATAAGACTGATCTTCTAAATTTTTCATAGCTGAAAAAGAAAGCCTTTATCATTTCTATTTGAAGCTTGTATTATTAAAAGTTAAATATTGCACTCAAAAAGTATAAAGAAGAGAAATATACACAACTTATTTAACAAATATGAAAAAATATTTATTGAAGTTCATAAGTAAAGAGAAAAGTCCTTTAAAAGTTAATTTCCACTTTTCATTATTTTCAGGAATTGGAGGATTTCTAGCGATTGCATCTATTTCATTATTGACAAAAGAAACAGCTATACCATTTATTATGGCTCTATTTGGCGCTTCATGTGTCTTAGCTTTTGGTGTACCTGATAGCCCTCTTTCGCAACCTCGAAATATCATCGGAGGTCAGGTCATATAATATCATCAATTATTGGGATACTTATATTGATGTTACTTGGCAACGAATGGTATTCTATGTAATTAGGTGTTGGATTAGCCATTGCTATTATGCAATTGACTAAAACTACACATCCACCAGCAGGAGCAGATCCCCTTGTAATTATTACTGGAGGAGCTTCATGGAACTTTATAATAAATCCTGTATTATCAGGAGCAGTGGTTTTAATGATAGTAGCATTGATATTCAATAATCTCAGCAAAACAAGAAAATATTCTAAATTCTGGGTTTAACAAATTAATTACTTAAATATAAACTAACAATTAATGAAAATGAAAAATATTGAAGTTATTTCAAAAAACGAAGGTTATACAGCAGTTAATATCGGAGAATTAGATAAGCTTACAGAGCACTATCTTATTCATCCTAAAACAAAACAAAAAATTGAAGGAAAAGTGTTTCTAAAAGATATAACAAATGCAACAGGAACTGAAATTTCATTTTCAACTCTTCCTCCCAGAACTGAATTATCTTATTTCCATATCCATAAGGAAAATGAGGAAACTTATATTATAATAAAAGGATCAGGTGACTTTCAAGTAGATGAAGATTCTTTCCCGATAAAAGAAGGTAGTGTTATTAGGGTGGCTCCTTCGGCAAAGAGGGGATTGCGCAATTCATCGGATGATACTATGATCTATATTGTAATTCAATCTCAAAATAATTCTTTAAATCAATATTCTTCTGATGATGGCGAACGGGTTCCTTGTGAAATAAGATGGAAATAATCAAAAATAATAAACATATGAAATCAGGATATTTAAAAATATAAGATATCGGTTTTTAATACATAATAAATTGTTATATAGATTTTTATCTGAAATGTAACTATAACAAATTATGCTTATGAATAATCTACTTAAAGCCGAGTTATTCGATTTACTAAAGAATAACTCGCAACAAGTAACAAACCGAAAAATGTAACTAGACTATGAAAATTTTATCGTAGAAATAGCTTCTCTTAACTAATCCGACAAAGATTATCAATTCATCTATAGGAGCTTAAGCTTGACTCTTATCGAGTTCCAGTCATTGCAAGCAGAAATTTCGTACAAGCAGGCGGGAAATGCGTTAAAAAATTGCTATTTGCAGAAAATTATTTCTGTAATTGATTTAGAATTAACATTACTAGAGGCAAGATTCATTCATCCTGAGCGATTCGTGAAAGATCAGACCTTACAATAAGATATGTATATCATCCCTAAGTCGATGGACTTGGGGATTGTTGCTTTGGCGAAGATTATTCGATTTCAATTATGTAAAACCTACTCTCTCTAAAAATTATTTATTAAATTCAGTTTTTATACCAAAGTTTGTCATTTTAGTTTTAACTTCTCCGAAGATGGTTCTTTCAATTAAAGAGAAATTACCAGGTTTATTTTTCCAAAACTCGAGATACTGTTTAAAGGTATGGATATCATATTGTAATCTTTCAATGTTATTATCAAGTGTACATCTTTCAAAAAACTATAATTATTAATAAATAAAAAATTATTTTGATTCAAATAACAATCCAAATATTTTATATTTTTCTTATCATTAAGAATAATGTTATTTATTGGATTTAATTTTTAGCTCCCTGAAAGAAAATCGAGAAATTTAATTAGATGAAATTTGAAAATGAGAAAAAGTTATAACTACTTTATTAAAAATTAGAGATTGATTTTTAGAGTTCTTTATAAAAAAAGTGTTTATTAATTTCACGCTCTTTAAATTCTATATTGCTTGATTTTTCAGATAATTCTCTAATTAGTAATATTAATTTCTTTTCCCCGATAAAATGCAATTAATAAAAGATAAATCAATATAGCTATCTATTTCTACAGTTAAACAATATTTTTCCATACTTATTTTTACGAATTACTCCCAGATAATTTTTAGCTTCTTTACATAGTTATTTGCTTTTTTTACTCATAACACAACACTTTGAAGCAAAAAAATATAAAATAAAGCTATATCGTATTGATAAGTCCTTTATATTATACATTTTTACTGGTAAAATACAGGTCTCTTTTTATCAGATTTTTCTTATTTTTGCTAAAATTCTTTTGTTATGAATACAGATACAGCACCTAATAAAAAAGTACATCAGGGAAGAAATATAAAAAGATTAAGAGAAATGCTTGGAATTAAGCAAGAGTCTTTAGCTTTTGATTTAGGTGTTAGCCAAGCAACTGTTTCAGATTATGAACAAAAAGAAGCATTAGATGAAAAAATATTAGAGAAAGTTTCTCAGGCATTGAAAGTTCCTGTAGAAGCCATTAAGAATATGACTGATGAAGCAACAGTAAATTACATTAATACTTTTAATGATAATGCTAATTTCAATAACTACGGTTGTACTTTTAATCCTCTTGATAAAGTTATTGAACTTTATGAAAGAATGATAAAAGATAGAGATAAATTAATAGAAAAGTTATCTAAAAGTAGTTAAATTAACAATCTAACTATCCTACATTTTAATTATTAAATGTCATAATTTTTTATTTGTACATATCTACATAGCTTTTTGATTATTTATTTCCAATCATTTATTTTATTCTTTAGATTTCAAACTAAATCAATAACAAGGCTATCTTTTTTGCTGATTGTTATCTAATAATTTGGTAAATGAAAGTACCGCTAATTTCCATTCATTTTCGATATGTATGTATATTTCTGTAACCATAAACGGATTGACCACTTCTTTACCCCCAACAATTGCTGTGAGAACTATTTGATCTAAAACAATAGCCGTATTGTCAACAAAACGTACAGATATATCTTTTATCTCAGCTTGTTTATAATGTATGCTTCCGTTTTCAATGGTATTTAATTCTTGATTTTTATTCATGGTTCCTCCCATATGCACAAATACAGATTTTTCATGAAAGAGATCGTTTAATAAATTTATATTTTTATCCGACATCCATTTCCACTTTTTTCGAGATAAATCAATAAGTACTTTTTCAGTATTTTTATCATCGTTTTTTTGTTGTGCATAAGATTTTTCAACATTCAATAATATCCCTACTAAAAAGAGTAATATTGTCATATAATTTTTTCTTTTCATACTATTTTTGTTTATTTTAAAGTTTTCATATCAATTACATAACGAAATTTTACTTTTCCATCTACTATTTTATTATAAGCATCATCAAGAGATCGTCCGTCGGCATTTATAATCTCAACTTCAGGGTAAATATGATTAGCTACCGAATAATCTAACATTTCTTGGGTTTCTGCTATACCACCGATCAACGAACCATACACCTTTCTATTAGGATTAAAAATAAATGAATCTAATGTTATTTGAGGCATATTCTCATAGGAGGGTAAACCAACGATCGCCATTTCGCCCCCCATTTTTAACATTTTCATATATATCACAGGATTGTATTTAGCCGGAACAGTACTAATGATGAAACTAAACTGATTTTCAAAACCCTTTATTTCTTCAAGATTTGTAACATTTACATATAGCACCGCTCCCAATCGCATGGCATCTGCTCTTTTTTCTTCTGAAATATCTAATACTGTAACTTGAGCTCCTAATGCTACTAAATATTGTACGGCTAAATGTCCCAATCCTCCAAAACCTACCACAGCAACCTTATCCTCTTTCTTTACTTTGGAAAAATGGATTGGGGAATAAGTGGTAATTCCGGCGCAAAGAAGCGGGGCCACTCTTTTTATATCGGCATGGGAAGGAATTTTTATAGCATGATTGGCTGACACCACATATTTGTTGGCATATCCTCCTTGTGTAATTTCATTGTTGTTAAAATAATCATGAGATCCATAGGTGCCTACCATTCCTTTTTCACAAAATTGCTCTAATCCGTTTTTACAATTATTACACTGTCCGCAAGAATTGATTATACACCCTATACCCGCATAATCTCCTACTTTAAATTTAGTAACATTCTTACCTATTTGTATAACACGTCCGGCTATTTCATGTCCACCCACAAAAGGATATTTCGTATTTCCCCATTCACTCCTTCCCATATGTATATCGCTATGGCAGATTCCTGAATATAGGATATCAATAAGAATATCGTTATCCCCTATTGCATGCCGGCTAAATTCATACGGTTGGAAATGCCCGTCTTTAGAAAAAAGTGCAAGACCTTTTACCGGAATTCTTGTATTTTGTGAGAATAATACTGATGAAATCATCACTATCGTCAATATGTTTATTAATTTTATCATGAATAAGAATTTATAGTTTAATTTAACTTTTTATCATTTAGCCAATCTGAAATTAAATGGGCTATTGTCAGATTGTTCAAATCAGACATAATAAAATGGGTATTGCCCTTTATCCCTATTTCCGGCAAATGTATAATACTGACATCTCCCCCATAAGCATTTACTATTTCAGCCCATTTATTGGCGGTAGCCAGTACATCTCTCCAGAAATTTTCGGAATAGGCTGTTGTTTTTTCTATGGGAATATAATCACCGTAAAAAATTATAATAGGGATTGTAGTCAATTTTAAAAATTCATCTAAGGGTATGCCCTTACCTCCCCTATTATTTTCATGTACTTCTCCTTCAGGGAAGCAAAATCCTCCGGGCTCAATAGCTACAATAGCTTTTACATGATTATTTTTAATTGCAGTTTTCCAGCCCAGTATACCTCCTGCCGAATGGGTAAAGAAAATCCCATCACCCGATTTATTAAATACTGCCGACAAAGCATCCACTACTTGCGTTTCCTCAATGTTACCGGTGTTAGGAGTCATCATACGAAAGAAATTTTCAAGAGATTGGTTGTCTTTGGGAAATTGTACCCCATCATAGAATTTAGGATACCGACCGATACGAAACTGAGTAAACCATGCCTGATCATCAGGTTTATCAGATATCCCTACAGGTTTTGTAGTCTGGCCTGCCTCTCCGCGTCCCGGTTGGTCAACAAGATATATACTATAACCTTTTCGAAGAAAAATATTAGAAAAACCTTCTCTTCCATCAG
>NZ_JAMBJZ010000102.1:0-6050 GCF_025291155.1 Apibacter sp. | reverse complement strand
GATGCAAAATTAAGAGTAGACAAAAATGTAGTAATGGGAAATAGTTTAATGAAATACTCGTGGGCCCGGGGTCTTCCATATGAATTTAAATTTTATTATAAGTAAGCTTTTTTTGCGTTTTAAAAATCATTCTGAATTATTTCATCGTTATCAGGTTGTTTGCCTAATAAGTTTGACAAAAATAAAATATTATCTGCAATAACTTCTGTAATATGCTTAGTGATACCGTTATCTTCAAATTTTCGGGTTTTAAGCTTACCTTCAATGTAAACTTTACTTCCCTTTTTAAGAAATTTCTCACAAAGTTCTGCTAATTTATTTCTAGCAGTTATATTATGCCAATCTGTTACATCTACTTTTTCACCAGTTTCTTTGTTTATATAACTTTCAGAAGTAGCTACCGGAAAATTTACAACGATATTTCCATCACTAAATCTATAAGATTTTACGTCAGTACCTAAATTTCCAACTAAAATTACTTTATTAATAGATGTACTCATTTTATATTTAAATTGATCGCATTGAAGAGCAAAAATAAGAAAAAAATTAATTATAAAATAAAAAATTTTCCATCGGTTTTGGAAAAGCATAACTTTTTAAGTTGTTTTTATTCAAAATTATAGCCTTTGTTTTACTCGCAATTTTATAGAATTCAGCTTCATCAATTTTAATTTCACTTATTGTTATTAATAATAGTTTATGAGTAAGCTTGTGTTTTATCTGGTGGTTGTGTAGGTTATTATAATTTCCAAATTCTTTCTTATATAAAGGAAACTCATATAACCCTTTCCAAATAGAATTATTATCTCTCTTTTTTATTAAGATATAATTATTGTGATAAAAATATGCGTAATGAATCTTTTCTTCTTTAATTTTAATAGCGGAAGATTTTATAGGAAGATCATTTTGTAAGTTATTTTTATAAGCCAAACATTCGTCTTTTATAACACATTGATTGCATTTAGGATTTAATGGAATACAAACTAAAGATCCGAAATCCATAATGGCTTGATTGAAATCGCCAGGATTATCAGGCATTATAGGCTTTATTAAATTAAAAAAATATTTGAATGTACTACTTTTAGTAATATCTTTTTCAGAATTAAAAATTCGTGAATATACTCGAAAAGCATTTCCATCAATAGCAGGAATTTTTTCATTAAAAGATATGGAAGCAATGGCAGCTGCTGTATATTTACCAATTCCCTTAAGCTTTATTATTTCTTGATAAGAGTTGGGGAAAATTCCATTTAGCTTATCTACAACATACTTAGCCGTAAAATGTAAATTATGGGCTCGAGAATAATATCCCAAACCTTGCCAGGAACTTAATACCTCATCTTCTGAAGCCTTAGCAAGAATTTCAATAGTCGGAAACCGATTTGTAAAATCTAAATAATATCTATATCCCTGATTAATACGGGTTTGCTGGAAAATGATTTCCGAAATCCATATGTTGTAAGGAGAGAGAGTTTCACGCCACGGTAATAAGCGTTTATTAATTTTATACCACTTCTGTAAAAGACTAATAAAATTCACACTTTTAAATGTTTATAAGTTTTAGTTTCCAAAAATAATATTATATTTGCAAACTCAAAATTTAATTAGAAGTATAATAAGATAATATTTAAAAAGTATGACAAAAGCAGATATCGTAAATTCGATTTCAAGTAAACTTGGTCTAGAAAAGGTTGAAACTCAAAAGGTCGTTGAAGTTTTTATGGATGAGATAAAAACAGCTATGGCTAATGGAGATAATGTTTATCTAAGAGGTTTTGGAACTTTTTTAATTAAGAAAAGAGCAGCTAAAACAGGGAGAAACATTTCTAAAAATACAACAATAAAGATACCGGCTCATAATGTACCTGCTTTTAAACCAGCTAAGTCTTTTGTAGAAGATGTAAAAACTAATGTTAAAGTTAAAAATTAGTAATAATAAATAATAAATAAAAGAATACTATGCCAAGCGGAAAAAAAAGAAAACGTCATAAGGTTGCGACCCACAAAAGAAAAAAAAGAAGAAGATTAAATCGTCATAAAAAGAAAAATAAATAATTTTCTTCTACCATAAAACTAAGGTTTTTTTACTTAAGATATTTTAACATTCTTTACCAAAGTAATAGGTAAAGAATGTTTTTGTTCAAAAGTGAATGTATATAAGATAGGAAAATTAATGTAAAAAAATGAGTAAAGAATTAATAGTATCATATGAACATTCAAAAGTTAGAATTATAATATTAGAAGGAGGAAGAATTCAAGAACTTCATGAAGAGGAGATAGGCAATAATTTTACTGTTGGAGATATTATTATGGGTAAGGTAAAAAAACTTGCCCCTAGTCTTAACGCTTGTTTCGTAAATATCGGTTACGAAAAAGATGCCTTTTTACATTATCACGATTTAGGTCCTCAAATTAAATCATCATTAAAATATTGTAAAGGAGTCTCTTCAGGCAAAATTAATTCTCCTAAATTAACTTCTTTCTCATTTGAAGAAGATATAAATAAAGACGGCGTTATACAAGACGTTTTAGTTCCCAACCAAGATATATTAGTGCAAATAACTAAGGAGCCGATCTCAACTAAAGGACCTCGTATATCATCCGAAATTTCTTTGGCAGGTAGATATCTTGTACTTATTCCATTTGCATCAAAAACATCAGTGTCTAGAAATGTATCAACTGCTGAAGAAAAAGAGAGATTAAAAAAAATAGGAGAGCAAATTAGGCCTAATGGATTCGGCCTAATTATTAGAACTGTTGCAGAAGGAAAATCATCTCAGGAATTACAATCGGATTTAGTCTATTTATTAAACAAATGGAACAATATATGCTTCCGTAATATAAAGAAGAGTAAGTCTCCTGCTAAAATTTTGGGTGAATTGGATAAGGCATCTTCAATTCTAAGAGATAATTTTAATGAGGATTTTGTAAGCATCGTTTGTGATAATGAGGAATTAGCTGGAGAAATGAAAAATTATCTCAATATCATAGCTCCTGAAAAATCTAAATTGGTTAAATACTATGATTCCCATATTCCTATATTTGAATATTATAACATTGACAAACAAATAAAGCAATTATTTGGTAAACACGTTAATATATATCAATCAAAAGGTGCCTATTTGATTATTGAGCATACCGAAGCCTTGCATGTTATAGATGTAAATTCTGGAAATGTTACTGCCAATCAAAAATCGCAAGAAGATGCAGCTCTCCACATTAATAAATTAGCTGCAGCAGAAATTGCTCGTCAGTTACGTTTAAGAGACATTGGAGGAATTATCGTTGTGGATTTTATAGATTTAACTTCTTCACAGCATAAAAAGGATCTTTATGAATATTTAAAACAAGTCATGAAAGATGACAAAGCAAAACATAAGATTCTACCACCGAGTAAATTTGGAATTGTACAGATTACGAGACAACGTGTACGTCCTCAAAAACAACTTAATACAACAGAAGAAAATCCTAATAGTAATGGAAAAATAGAATCTCCTATTGTATTAATAGATAGAATACAGCAACAAATTATAAATGCTATTGTTAACCATAAAGGCAAGCTATATTTACATACTCATCCTTTCGTTGCTGCATATTTAACAAAAGGTATTAAAAGTATTAGAAATGAATGGTTTTTAACCTATAAAAGATGGATTAGAGTAATACCTAGGGATAGTTTTAAATACCTTCAGTTCCAAATACAGGATGATAGAAAGGAGATAATTTCTCAATTTTCGAATTAGATATAATTATATATATTTTTCCACTTTTTTAATCAGAATTTTTTAATTTAATTTAATTCAAAATTATATTTTTATAAGTTTGGCTATTACAATAAGATAGATATAATTAATCAACTAATGATTTATATTTATTAAATTTTAGAAATAAAATTTCCTAAAAAAACGCTTAATATTCCTATAAAAAGACTAAAAAATATATATAAAGACAGAGTTGTTAAATTATTATTTTGAATTAATTGCAAATTTTCCGCTGAAAAAGTGGAAAATGTAGTATATCCACCGCAAAAACCTGTTACTAAAAACAATTTTATTTCATTATTTATAAAATTAAATCTTTCGGATAATCCTAAGAATAAACCGATTAATAGACATCCCGTACAATTTATAAAGAATGTTGCTAATGGAAATCCATCTGAGCAATTTTTTTGGGTATAATAAGATATAAGGTATCGAATTATTGAGCCTAAAGAGCCACCCAATCCAACTAAAATAATGTTATTAATCATAAAAAGCTATTCAAAATAAATTTAAAAATTCATTGAATTATCCATAAAAATTAATAATTTAATAATCAACTGTATTATAAAACATCATTACATTAAATTTATAATTAGGATTTTTTTGCTATTTGAAATTTAATCTAATAATTTAGAAGTAATTATTAGTTAAAAAGTTATAATTTGATTTAAAAAAATTGATAGAAAATTACATTCCCTTGTCATACTCATTATCTTTATTCTTTCTATACCATTCGCTATATTTAATATAATTATTTGCAGTTTGTAGAATTTTTTCTTTTTGTAACTGGTGAGAAACCATTCCTATTTTTTGTGCAGGTATACCAGCCCATATTTCACCTTCAAATATGTGCTTTCTTTGTGTTACAACAGCACCAGCAGCTATAATAGCATTGCTTTCAACTGTTACGCCATCCATTACTATTGCCCCCATTCCAATTAAGACGTTATCGTAAATTGTGCAACCATGAATTATAGCATTATGACCTATAGATACATTGTTGCCAATAATAGTAGGATATTTCATATAAGTACAATGAATTACTGCATTATCTTGAATATTGACTTTATTACCAATTTTTATAAAGTTAACGTCACCACGTATCACAGCATTAAACCATACAGAGCATTGATCTCCGATAGTCACATTACCAATTAGCACACATGTGTCTGATAAAAAGCAATCATTTCCGATTAAAGGATTTTTATCTAATATGTTTTTAATTAGAGCCATAGTAAATAAATATTATTAACCTATAAAGATTTATTGGCAAGTTATGTAATTTTGAAGAATTAAACTAAATGACATGAAATTAAAAATTGAAAATACCCTCAATAAAAACATCATAAAATTTATAGCTCCTTCAACGCTGGTTGAAGGTAGTTATGAAATATCGGACATAAAAGATGCAGCCAATATTCCGTTAGCTCAAGAATTATTGCAATTACCGTTCATTACTAATATTTTTATAACGGCAAATTTTATCGCTATACAAAAAAATGATATGGTTGAATGGGATATGGTTATAGATGAAGTAAAAGAATTAATTGAAGATGAATTATTAGCTAACCCTACTGTAGTTTTACAACCAAGCAAAGCTCCTATTTCAGTTTATGTGGAAATGACTCCTAATGCTTCCGTGATGAAGTTTGTTACAAACAGAATATTAGTTGAAGGAATCATTGAATTGAAAAATATAGAAGAAGCTAAAGAAGTTCCTTTGGCACAGTATTTATTTAGCTTTCCCTATATAAAAGAAATTTTTATTTCAGATAATTTTGTATCAATAACAAAAACAGATAATTCTAAATGGGAAGACATTTCTATGGAAATAAGATTTAATATTTCTGAATATATTCGAGAGGAAAAAGAAATCAGTACCATTAAAAATTTTTCAACTTATAAATCTATAGATCATAATAATAGAGAATTTTCAGAAGCTGAACTAAGAATAAAAAATATTTTAGATGAATACGTGTTGCCTGCTATAGCCGGTGATGGCGGTAACATTGAACTTATTTCATTTGATGAAAATACAAAAATTGCTAAAATGCTGTTACAGGGAGCTTGTAATGGATGTCCATCTTCTACATTTACCTTGAAAAATGGAATTGAAGAACTTTTAAAACAAATGTTACCCAATGAAGTTGAATCTGTAGAAGCGGTTAATGGGTAATCCTGCCGGTAGTATTGATGATTAAAAGATTAAGGAGTTAATAATATGATAGTCAGAATAGAACTCAATCAACTAGAAAATCGTAGTAATTATTACTTTTATAATGACATTTT
>NZ_JAMBJZ010000101.1:0-6051 GCF_025291155.1 Apibacter sp. | reverse complement strand
AAAAGTATTGCTTATCGATGCAGACCCACAAGCAAATGCAAGTTCAGGTTTAGGTATTAATGTAGAAGAAGTTGAAGTAGGAACCTATGAAGTTCTTGAACATAGTGCTTCAGCAAAAGATACAGTACAACCGACTACGTCCCCTAATGTGGATTTAATACCAGCTCATATTGACCTCGTTGCAGCTGAAATTGAATTAGTCGATAAAGTTAACAGAGAATATATGTTAAAAGAAGCATTAAAGGACATAAAAAATGAATATGATTTCATAATCATTGATTGTGCACCATCTTTAGGATTAATTACCTTAAATGCTCTTACAGCCGCTGATTCTGTAATCATTCCCATTCAATGTGAATATTTTGCATTAGAAGGTTTAGGAAAATTATTAAATACTATAAATAGTGTACAAAAGCTACATAATCCTGATCTCACCATTGAAGGACTATTGTTAACAATGTACGATGCACGCCTACGCTTATCAAATCAAGTGGTAGAAGAAGTAAAAACACATTTCCCGGATATGGTTTTTGACAGTCTCATTCAAAGAAATGTACGTTTAAGCGAAGCTCCAAGTTTTGGCGAATCTATTCTAAAATATGATGCAGAAAGCAAAGGAGCTATTAATTATATATTACTTGCAGAAGAAGTTTTAAATAAAAATAAGGCAGAAGTAAAATAAATTATGGCTATAGACAAAAAAAGAGCTATGGGTAGAGGCCTATCCGCAATTTTAAGCGAAAGTTCAAAAAAAGTAAATTCTGCTGAAGAAGCAGGAGCTGAAGAACTGGTAGGTAATATTTTGGAAATTTCTCTTGATGACATTATAACCAATCCCAATCAACCTAGAACTAATTTTGATCAAAAAGCATTAGACGAACTATCAATCTCTATTAAACAGCTAGGTTTAATTCAACCTATAACAGTTCGTAAGAATGGAGATAAATATGATTTAATTTCTGGAGAACGTAGATATCGTGCTTCCAAACAAGCCGGATTAAAAAAATTGCCTGCATTTGTTAGACTAGCTAATGATCAGGAACTTTTAGAAATGGCTTTAGTTGAAAACATCCAGCGAAAAGATTTAGACCCTATTGAAATTGCCCTGAGCTTTGAGAAATTAATTGAGGAAATCAATATTACTCAAGAAAACCTGAGCAACAGAGTGGGGAAGGACAGAAGCACCATTACAAACTATTTAAGACTTTTAAAATTATCTCCAATAATTCAAACAGGTATAAGAGATAGTATCATATCTATGGGACATGGACGAGCCCTTATTTCCTTAGAAGAACAAGAGAAACAATTATTTGTGTATGAAAAAATAGTACGCGAACAATTATCGGTAAGACAAACTGAAAATTTTATACGTACTTTTAAAAATCCTAAAATTAAAAAAGTATCCAAAGAAAAAGAATTACCTAATCATTTAAAAAAAGGTTTGAAAAGTTTTGAAGATTACTTTGAAACTAATATAGAAATTAAAGCAACCGATAAAGGAAAAGGAAAAATTATCATTAACTTTGATTCAACTGAAGAATTTGAAAGGATTCAGAAATTATTAGAATGATACAAAAGAAAATATTGGTTATAATTTCATTATTTTTAACATGTTTTATTTTAGCGCAAAATCAAAAAAAAAATGATGCGACGATCACTGACGATGGAGTTATAATCCGAAATATTAATAAAACAGACTCACTTACTCAGACTATGTTGAGAAGTCCTTTAAAAGCATCCTTGTATTCCGCCATACTTCCCGGTTTAGGCCAATTATATAATAAAAAATATATAAAAGCTCCCATTGTATTAGGAATTATAGGTACTGGAATAGGATTTATTAAATATTACGATGATAGATATAATAAATACCATAAGGCATATTTAGCGGAACTTAGCGGTCAAAAACATAAATTTTCGGATGTAGCAGGAATAAGCCCAAAGGTTTTAGCAAATGCTCAGGATTCTGAGCGAAGAAATAGAGATTATGCCATTGTATTAACCTCACTCGCTTACCTTTTGAATATAGTAGATGCTACCGTTGATGCTCATCTATCAATATTTGATAAAGATAAGGATCTTGCTATTCGACCAGTTATAATGGAAGATGCAAATAATACTATATTTACTAATCAAAAAGTAGGACTTTCTTTTTGTTTATCTTTTTGAAATTAAAAATGTTTATAATTAATTAATATATAATTTATGAAAATAGCTTTAGTAGGTTATGGTAAAATGGGTAAAGCCATAGAAGAAATAGCTCAAAAACAAAATCACCAAATAGTAGCCAGATTAGAAGAAAAACCAACCAAAAAAAATATAAATGGCGCAGATGTAGCTATTGAATTCTCAACGCCTTCTACTGCTTACGAAAATGTGATGGCATGCTTAGAAATTGGAGTGCCGGTTGTATGTGGAACTACCGCATGGTTGGATAAGCTCCCTAAAGTTAAAGAATTTTGTACAGAGCACAATGGTGGGTTTATTTATTCTTCCAATTATAGTTTGGGTGTTAATTTATTTTTTGAAATAAATAAAAAAGCAGCTGAAATAATGAAAAAATATCAAGAATATACAGTTCATATCGAAGAAATACATCATACAGAAAAAAAAGATGCACCGAGTGGAACAGCTATAACTCTTGCTGAAGAAATTATTCCAATATACAACTTTGATGGTTGGAATTTATCATATAAAACAAATAATAATTTGCTTGGTATTGAGGCAAAGAGAGTTCATGACGTACCCGGAACACATACGGTTATCTATAATTCATCTATTGATGATATCGAATTAAAACACGTTGCCCATTCTAGAAAAGGCTTTGCTATGGGAGCACTAATTGCCGCAGAATGGTTAATTGGGAAGAAAGGTATTTTTACCATGAAAGACGTACTTGGCTTTTAAGTTAGAATAATTTACTAAAATTATTAAAGAAACTAAAAAAGTAAAAGACAATATTATTAAAAAAATTTAAAGAATTTTCTCATGCATTTACTACAATATTATTTATTATTCGCTTTAATTACAAATATATTATATTTTTTAACTACCTGGAAACTATTTCAAAAAGCAGGTAGAAAAGCTTGGGAATCTTTATTACCATTTTATAATATTTTTATTACTTTAAAAATAATTCATCGACCTTGGTGGTGGCTTCTTATTGTATTTATACCTATTGTCGGTCCAATTATGGGAGCGGTAATATTAGTGGATTTTATAAGACATTACAATCGCCGTTCTTACTTAGATGCCGTATTAGTATTATTTTTCTCATTTGTTTTCCTAGCTTATATAAATTATTCTTCTGAAACAAAATACAGCGGAAAAGAAGAGAGAAAAGAAACTTTTATTTCAGCAGTATTATTTGCGGTTGTCTTTGCAACAATTGTTCATGCTTTTGTAATTCAACCCTTTACTATTCCCACCGCATCTATGGAACGAACATTATTGGTTGGAGACTTTCTTTTTGTAAGTAAGCTTAATTACGGAATAAGAATACCGATGACACCGGTAGCTCTTCCTTTTCTCCAAAATAAAATTCCTTTGGGAGATAATCAAAAACCACAAAATCAAATCAATTCTTATGTTGATAAAATTCGTTTGCCTTACATGAGGCTTCCCGGCTGGCGAAATATTGAGAGGTATGATATTGTAGTATTTAATTATCCTACAGATTCATTACATACAGCCATTGATAGAAAAGATCCTTATGTTAAAAGATGTGTAGGTTTACCCGGAGATAAAATACAGCTTATCGATGGTAATTTATTTATAAATGGAAAGCCTGAAGACATAAAAAAAGATGAACAGCAACAAAGAGATTATTTAGTATACACTACAGAAGCAGGAATCAGCCAAAGAAAAATCGAAGACTTATTAGGCTATGCTACTTATCAAGATGGTCTAGATGAACATGGAAAAAACGTATACTATTTCAAAGGGTTAACTAAAGAATATTCAGATAAAATAAAAAATTTTGATACAGTTGATTCTATTCAAATTTTATATGCGAAAAAAGGGGAAGAGGGTATTCATTATAAAGATGTTTCTAAAACTAAAATCGATACAACTAATTCTATTTTTCCCTTACATAGTGGTTGGAACGGTTCTCAATATGGACCAATTACTATACCTAAAAAAGGAGATGTAATTCAATTGACTAGCCAAAATATAAATCAATATCGACGAATTATAAAAAATTATGAATTAAATAATTTGAAAGAAATCAATGGTAAATTTTTCATAAATGGTAAAGAAACTAGTACATACACTATAAAACAAAATTATTATTGGATGATGGGGGATAATCGAGATAATTCTTTAGATAGCCGATATTTTGGTTATGTTCCTGAAGATCACATTATAGGTACGCCAATATTTACCTGGTTGAGTATTCAAGGACTATTTGAAAACGATCCTTATGGACATCCCGCAAAATTTAAAATTAGATGGGATCGAATGTTCAGAACAGTTAATACAAATGTACCTTTACAAGAAAAGACTAATTATTTACCCGTTTTTATAATTCTATTAGGCGGCTATTTCGTTTATGATTATTTTAACAAAAAGAAAAAGAAAGAAAAAAATAAATAATTTAATCAATGAGGAAAATTCTATTAGTACTGTTAACATTAGTTACGACTCAATCCTCAATATATGCTCAAGAGGATTTAATAAAAAAAATTATAAATAATAAATCAAATAATACTAATTTCCAATTTACTCTAGTCAAACAGCTTGATAACACTACTGTGAAACAACAAGGTTCATCCGGAACATGCTGGAGCTATGCAGGAAATTCTTTTCTTGAGTCTGAAATTTATAAAAAACATAAACGCGTTCTAGATATAGCAGAAATCTATACTGCAAGAAAAACTTATGAAGAAAAGGCCAAAAATTATGTAATGATGGACGGGTTTTTAAATTATGGAGATGGCGGTTCATTGCATGATGTAATCAATATGTATAAAAAATATGGGATAATGCCCCAAGAAGCATATACTGGATTAATCAATGGAGCTGTAAAGAACAATTTTAAAGAAATGCAGATAGAGCTTAAAAATAATTTGGATAAAATTATAGCTAAAAAAGCTCCTATAAATACTAACTGGACTATAAATTTTTCATCAATATTAGATAAATATTTAGGAAAAGTTCCTGAAACATTTATATATAATGGAAAAGAGTATACTCCCAAAACATTTGCCGAAGAGATAGTGGATTTAAATCCAGATGATTATATTGAAATTACCTCATTTAAAGATTACCAATACTATAAACAATTTTATCCACCCTTGCCGGATAACTGGAGCGGAGATAAGATGTATAACATACCTATGGCTGAACTTACGGATTGTATAGATCATGCTTTATCATTAGGATATACCGTTTGCTGGGCAACTGATGTAAGTGAAGCATATTTCAGCTGGAAAAACGGACTGGCTTATGTTCCTGATACAAATCTATATGCAATATCTTCGGAAGAGCGGGCAAATTTATTTACACATCCAAAACCTGAAAAAATTATAACAGAAGAAATGCGTCAGGAAGCTATTAATAATAAATCAACAACTGATGATCATGCTATGCATATAGTAGGTATTTCAAAAGATCAAAACGGTAAAGAATATTATTTAATTAAAAATTCCTGGGGAGATACCAATGATTTCAAAGGATATTTATATGTAACGAAAACTTACGTTCAATTTAAAACTACAGCAATTTTACTTAATAAAAATGCACTTCCTAAAAAATTAAGAAAAAAACTAAACTTAATGTCTTAAAAATTTTTTAATTAATAAAATTTCATGAGGTATGAGTAATTTTATATCTCAAAAACCTATTTAACATAATATAAATTATAGGAAAATTAAACATTTCAGAATTCTGGCAGAATTAAAAGATTTTCCTATAATGTCATATTATGTCTGCGCAAAAGCTCCGGGCTTCGCCTAAATAGAACTTTTCTAAGACAAACACATTTTACAGGGTTTTCCTATAATTAGTCATTATGTATAAATAGCCGCGCGGCCAAATCGGTTTGTTCAA
>NZ_JAMBJZ010000100.1:0-6222 GCF_025291155.1 Apibacter sp. | reverse complement strand
GTTGCAAAGGTTTGTGTTGCTGCTTCTACTTTTACATTTTCTTTCGCTTCCAGAGCTTGGTGTAATCCATCAGAATAACGTCGACCTTCCATAATACGCCCGGTCTGTTCATCAACGATTTTAACTTGACCATCAATTACTACGTATTCTACATCTTTTTCAAATAAAGTGTAGGCTTTCAATAATTGATTCAGGGAATGAATTCTTTCAGATTTAATGGCAAAATATCTCAAAAATTCTTCTTTTTCTTTATGCTCTTCTTCTTTTGAGAGATTTTTATTTTCTATGTCAGCAAATATAGTTCCTAAATCTTCTAATACAAAAAAGTTTGGATCTGAGTTTCCTTTTGATAAAAATTCTATTCCTTTATCTGTAAGTTCAACTTGATTGTTTTTTTCATCGATTGAGAAAAATAAATCTTTATCGGCTTCAGGCATCATTCGATTATTATCCGATATAAAGTAGGCTTCAGCTTTTAACAAAATTGCTTTATTTCCTTCTTCCGATAAGTATTTTATTAAAGGTTTATGTTTCGGCAGTCCTCTATATACTTGATACAATTTATATCCTCCTTCTTTTTTATCTCCTGAGGCAATTAATTGTTTAGCCTCTTGAAATAACTTTGAAATTTCATTTTTTTGAGCTGAAAAAATGGTTTCAACAATAGGCTTTAATTCTTGATATTCTTGTTTATCTCCTTGAGGAACTGGCCCTGATATAATTAATGGTGTTCGAGCATCATCAATGAGTACGGAATCCACCTCATCCACTATGGCATAATTAAGTTCTCGCTGTACTAGATCTGTGGGAGAATTAGCCATATTATCACGCAAATAATCAAAACCAAATTCATTATTGGTTCCGTAGGTAATATCTGCCAAATAGGCTTGTCTTCTTGATTCTGAATTCGGTTGATGATTGTCGATACAATCAACTCTCAGCCCGTGGAATTCAAATATAGGCCCCATCCAGGCAGAGTCTCGTTTTGCCAAATAGTCATTTACGGTTACTACATGAACACCACGTCCGGGTAAAGCATTTAAATACATAGGAAGAGTTCCTACTAAAGTTTTACCTTCACCGGTTGCCATTTCGGCAATTTTTCCTTGATGCAAAACTGTTCCACCTATATACTGTACATCATAATGGATCATATCCCATTTAACATCTTTACCAGCAGCATTCCAATAATTTTTCCATAAAGCTTTATCTCCATCAATGGTAATATAGTCTTTGGATAATGCTAAGGTTTTATCAAAATCAGTTGCAGTAACTGTAATTAACTCATTTTCAGCAAACCTTCTGGCTGTTTCTTTAATTAAAGCATAGGCTTGAGGAAGAATTTCTTCTAATATTTTTTCTTCTATTTGATATGATTCTTTCTCATATTTTTCAATCTCACTATATAATCTTTCTTTTTCATCTATATTATCAACTTTTTGAGTTTGCTCCTTCAATTCTGTAATTTTATTCTTAAGCTCTAAAGTTGCTTGAGTAATTTTTTCTTTAAACTCAACGGTTTTATACCTTAGATCATCGAATGATAAAGATGAAATACTTTCTTCTTCTTTTTTTATTTTATCTAGAAATTTATTTAATTGTGCAAGATCTTTTTTATGTTTATCCCCAATAAATAATTTGAGAACTGAATTTAATATATTCATTACGTGTAATTAATTTATACTTACAAATGTACTAAAAAAAGCTTTTAGTATGAAATATGAAAAGTAAAGCCCTAAACGAGCTAGGGCTTTTCAATTAATATTCATCTTCGTTCCAGAGAAAATCATCATCAGTTGGATAATCCGCCCATATTTCTTCAATGCTATCATATATTTCTCCCTCATCTTCAATTGCTTGTAGATTTTCTACTACTTCCAAAGGGGCTCCCGTTCTTATAGCATAATCAATTAATTCATCTTTTGTGGCGGGCCACGGTGCATCACTTAGATAAGATGCTAATTCTAAGGTCCAATACATAAGGTAAAATTTATATTATGATTAATTTTTTTGTTCCACACATCAAACTTCAAGCCAAATTAGTTATTTATATTTTTTATTTCTATTTCATAAAAAATGTAATAATTTCCGACCTAATTATTATAGTGCTTTTAATAATTTCATTAGATAATTCAAATAAATTTACAAGTTAACAAATTAAAAATTAATAATCTAATCAAAGAAAAAAACAAAATAATAAGATAATAAAATAAATAAATGCATAATTTTAAATATAAAATTATGCATATTTATACATAAAAATATGAATAGAATCATATCATTTAAATATTTATTTAAATGAAAAAAGAAATTTATTTATATTAGAAAATATAATAATTCATATGCCAAAAATGACATCTAATGTACATGACAAATTTTCATTAATTGTCAAGTTTACATAGTATGATTTCAATTAAAAATAATATTTTTATTCAAATTATTGAATTGATTTTATTTTATTAGCTAATTTTATCAATATTATAGCTAAAAAAAAAAGTACATTTTGACTAATCTAAGAAAATCATTTACTAATCAAAAATATATGCAAATCCAAGTGCAATAACAGAAGTATCTTGTTTGTTACAATATTTATTATAAATATCCACTAATCCATAATTATAACGTAAGAAAAATTCAGATTTTCTATTTATGCTATACCCTACTCCGGCTCCAATAGAAAAATCCAAATTTTTAGGATTAGATCCATATTGCATTTTTTCTTTCTCTTTATCTTTTTGATAAATAAGTACTCCGATTTGTGGGCCTATTTCTCCAAAAAAATCGCTATCATCACCTGAAAAATATGCTCTAAAATATATAGGTATATTTATATAATTTTGATAAAATTTAGAATCAATTTTCTGATTATCAGAAGTTTTAATTTTATCTTTTTCACCTTGAAGAGAATAAGAAATTTCAGGTTGAATAAAAAATTGATTGTAATAGTCTAATTTTATTTGAGCTAAAACACCTACTGATCCAGCAATTCTGTTACTGGATTCTTTATGAACCTTTGATATATTTGAACTATGTATAGTACCCCTAACACCTAATCTCATCTGAGAACAAGATAAAACGGGTGCTACTAAAAATAAAAGAACACTTTTTTTCATAATTAGTATTTTATTGTAAATATAAATTTAATTAAGAACGCTATATACAGTTTTTCCAATTTCTGCTGGCGAATTAACTACATGAATACCACACTCTTTCATAATTTTCATTTTTGATTGTGCCGTATCATTTTCTCCACCAACAATAGCTCCGGCATGTCCCATAGTTCTGCCTTTAGGTGCAGTTATACCTGCAATAAATCCTATAATAGGTTTTGATGTATGGAGAGACCTATACCAATAGGCTGCATCGACTTCCAGTTGGCCTCCTATTTCTCCAATCATCACAATACAATCCGTATCTTTATCCTCTATAAACCATTCCAAAGCATCTTTAATTGTTGTCCCAAGCAAAGGATCTCCACCTATTCCGATAGCTGTAGAAATACCAAATCCGGCTTTAACAACTTGGTCTGCAGCTTCGTATGTTAATGTTCCTGATTTGGAAATAATCCCAACCTTTCCTTTTTTAAATATAAAACCTGGCATGATACCAACTTTTGCTTCTTCAGCAGATATTATACCTGGGCAATTAGGACCAATTAATACACAATCATATGAATTAAGATAATTCTTTACTTCAACCATATCTTTAACAGGAATGCCTTCCGTTATACATATGATAACTTTTATTCCAGCTTGGGCAGCCTCCATTATAGAATCGGCTGCAAAGGCAGGGGGAACAAAAATTATAGAGGTATTGGCACCTGTACGATCAATTGCATCTTTAACTGTATTGAAAACGGGTTTATCTAAATGAATAGTTCCTCCTTTTCCAGGTGTCACCCCTCCAACTACATTCGTACCATAATTAATCATTTGTTCAGCATGAAAAGTACCTTCTTTTCCAGTAAATCCTTGAACAATTACTCGAGAATTTTTATCAACTAAGACTGACATAGTTTTATAAATTATGGGTTTGACAAATTTCTAATTAATCTTATTTAACTAATCTTTTAAGAGTAGCCAATTCTTTTAATTTCTTTTTAGCTTCTTCTGCTGGATAACCAAAATATGTTTTACCTGCTTCTAAATTTTTTGATACTCCAGATTGAGCAAGTATGACTGCTTTCCTTCCAATAGTAAGCGATGAAGCAAAGCCTGCTTGTCCCCAAATGGTTACTTCATCTCCTATGTTGCAGCAACCGGCTATACCCACTTGTGATGCTATCAAACATTTTTTTCCTACAACTGTATCATGCCCTATTTGGATAAGATTGTCCAATTTTGACCCTTCTCCAATAATTGTTGAATCGGTCACTCCTTTATCAATAGTACAATTAGATCCTATTTCTACATAATCTTCTATAATTACATTTCCAACAGATTTTAAACGATCATAATAATCTACTCTGTTTTTATAATAAAAACCATCTCCTCCGATTATGGTGCCTGATTGTATGATAACGTTATTACCTATGATTGTATTATCATGTATAGTTACATTTGGGAAAATAATACAGTTATCACCTATTTTAACATTTTTACCTATGTAAACACCAGGTTGTATAATTGTATTTTTTCCAATTTTAGCATCGTCAGAAAGTAACTTATTTTGCGGTATAAATTTCACAAAATAGTCATTAATTTTATTAAAATCTCTAAAAGGATCTTCAGATAAAAGAAGTGCCTTATTTTCCGGACATTCTACTTTTTTATTTATTAATATTACACTTGCTTTACTTTGTAAAGCTTTATCATAATATTTCGGATGGTCTACAAAAACTATCTCTCCTTCTTTTACTCGGTGAATTTCATTAGTTCCATATATTGGAAAATCTTCTTTTCCGATATAACGACATCCTATAATTGATGCAATGTTTTTTAGTGTGTATGAATGTGGAAATTTCATTTTTTAATAATTATACGAATATTTTATTCTTTTACTCTTTCTATATAAGAGCCATCGTCTGTATTAATTTTAATTTTTTCACCTACTTCGATAAATAAAGGTACTAAGACTTTAGCTCCAGTTTCAATAACGGCATTTTTAAGTGCATTCGTAGCTGTATTTCCTTTTACACCCGGTTCTGCTTCTATTACTTCCATAATTACACTTGCAGGTAATTCAGCAGATAAAGGAGTTTCATCTTCTTCTTTTAAGATAATCATCACTTCTTCTCCGGCTTTCATAAATTGTGAATTTTCAATCAAGTTTTTATCAATATAAATTTGAGAGAAATCATCATTATTCATAAAATGGAATCCATGATCATCATCGTATAAATATTGATATTTACGAGTTATAACTCTTACATCTTCTATTTTACTTCCTGCTGAAAAAGTATTATCAACAACTTTACCTGATGTTAAAGATTTTAATTTAGTTCTTACAAAAGCCGGACCTTTTCCGGGTTTAACATGTAAAAATTCAATCACTTTATAAATATCATCGTTAAAATTGATACAAAGTCCCTTTTTAATATCTCCCATTCCAGCCATATGTGTATAATTTAATTTTTTTTATATTATTAATTTTTATAATCCTTGTGCATTAAATCCTCTCATTACACCTCTCATGCTTGATTGTATAAATTGGATAATTTCATCTCTTTCTGGTGTTGCCTCAAATTCTGCTTCTACTACTGATAAAGCTTGAGTAATATTTAGTTTATTTTGAAAAATAACTCTATATATATTTTGTATTTCGGCAATTTTATCGGAACTAAATCCTCTTCTTCTCAATCCTACAGAGTTAATGCCTACATAAGATAATGGATCTCTAGCTACTTTTACATAAGGAGGAATATCTTTTCTGACTAAAGACCCCCCTGTTACAAAAGCATGATTTCCTATAGAACAAAACTGGTGAACTGCTGTCATACCTGCCATAACCACATAATCACCCACTGTGATATGTCCGGCTAAGGTTGTATTATTGGAAAAAATACAGTGATTACCTACTTCACAATCATGAGCAACATGAGAATAAGCCATAATCAGACAATTATTTCCAATTACGGTTTGCATTTTATCTGAAGTTCCTCTACTCACGGTAACGCATTCCCTTATTACTGTATTATCTCCTATAAACGTGAGTGCTTTTTCTCCTTTATATTTTAAATCTTGAGGTTCTGCCGAAATCACTGCTCCCGGAAATATTTTGCAG